>JAYVVA010000463.1:0-9905 GCA_043787435.1 Sphingomonadales bacterium
GCTGCGAGCGCTGCATCGGTAGTCGATGAGCGGGTGGGTACCCAGTACGGCGACTATGCGCGAAAGGCCGCGTCGAGCGTTTCCGATGCGTCGGCGGCGCTGCATGGCAAGGATATCGACGCGATCGTTGCCGATACGACTGCTTTCGTGCGCAAACGCCCCGCCATTGCTATCGGCGCCATTGCAGCGGTTGGCTTGTTCCTCACCTCCATGCTCAGGGGCTCGTCGAAAAAGTCTTCAGATGATACCAAGGCCTAGCCCTTGACCGAGGCGGCTGTCGAACCGCCCCAAAGTGATTGGGGAGATCCGGGAAACGCAGAACCGGTCGTGCGGCCGTCACTGCCCGACCTCTTTGCCGAGCTCGTCGACGACGGCCGTGATTGGCTGAATGCCGAAGCTGCCGTATTTCGGGCCGAGACCCGGCGGCGTTTGATCATTGCAGGTATCGGCTTGGGGCTTCTGACACTCGCGGCAGCGTTGGTCGCGTGCACCTTGATCGCATTTTTTATTGGCGTGTTGTTCGCGCTGACACCCGTCGTCGGCGCAGTCTGGGCAACGACGATCGTGATCGGGGTTGCGCTGAGTGTGGCAACGATTGCAGCGCACGTTGGGCGGCTCCAGCTCAGGAAGCTGACACGAGGAGGATAGATCGGTGATGGAGACCCGCGAACTCCAGTTGGCTACCGCGGAGCGTGATGCCGCGCGGACGAAACTCAAAAAAACGACGAGCGAGCTTCGCCAGCGGCTGTCGCCGCGTATGCTTGCCGCGGATCTTGCTGAACTGGTCGCAGCCCGTGCCGGCCGGACTTTTGTAAGGAGCGGGATTACAAAGCGGCGGCGGGTATCAGCAGCAGTCGGCGTCGCAGCGGCAATCGCGGCAGCAATCGTGCTCCGGGCGGCGCAAAAAATAGCGGACAAGAAAGCCGGTGATTTGCCGCCCGAATGACGTTACGACGCTCGGATATGAGTAAACTCCATCTGGTCTTCGGCGGTCGCGTGACAGATCCCCAAACACTGAATTTCAACGATCCGTCAAAACTGGATGTGGTAGGCATCTTCGCTGACTATAAAACTGCTGAAAAGGCGTGGCGCAGTGCCGCGCAAAAAACCGTCGACGACGCCGAGATGCGCTACGTTATCGTCCACCTGCACCGACTGCTGGAGCCCGATACCAAGCCCTGATCGGATAGTCGTCACTGCACGCGACGTTACGGACGCAAAGGTAGCAACAGTTACCGACCAGACAACGCGTTGTTGTCTCGACGCAATTCGGACAAAGCTAGCCCTGCGCGTCTGATCCCCAATCTCCCTCGACTGCGAGGCGCGGCAAGCAAGTCGGCTCGCAGAGCCGCGTCCCCTCATCGGCCTGACCATTCCTCGTCACGATCGAGGGCGGATTCATGATCCTGCGCCTCATGTCCGACGCTCTGGCCGAGGCGAGCGACGCGCGTGCGCAGGCGGATTGCCGCTGATTGGAGGGCAAGTTCCGTCCTTGCGCCCCAATCGGAGGTGCGGTCGGGACTGTGCTTTGGCGACGGCTCACGCTCGATCGCCTGGTTTGGGCGGTGCTCGGATTGCGCAGCAGGCTCAGAAACAGCCAACAGGTCGCGCGCGGTCTCCACCATGTCGCCGGCTCCATCGCCAAACCGCAATTCGCGACGTCGGGCAAACGTACGCGCGGCCGCAGCGTCAGTCCGGAAGGGGCTGGCGATCTGCTCTGGCGGCGCGCGCGCTAGGTCACGCGCGAGTTCGCTGCGGTCGGCAAAATCATCGCAGCCAAAATAGAGCTGCGCCCGGTCACGATGGCGCGAAAGGCCAACATAAGTTGAATGCCGGCTCATCCCCGATGTCGCCAATATATGCGCCTCGTCGACTGTCAGGCCCTGCGACCGCTGGAATGTCGCGGCATAGCCGTGATCGATGTACGCGTAGTCGCGCAAGTCGAATGCGGCACGGTACTCATTGTCGGTACGAACCGTCATTCGGACGGGCGAAACGTCCTCGACCGTACCAAGCGTCCCGTTAGTGATCTTCATGCCGTGCTCGTTGCTCAGGAAGATCACCCGATCGCCGGCGGCAAAGCGCTGCTCACCAAACTGGGTTTTCACGTCGAAATCTGCGCCGAGCTCCCCCCGTTCACGCAAGATCGCCCGCGCAGCTACATTCAGCGCGCGCACCTCGGCGTATGTCTGGGCCAGGATGAGCCGACTTTTGTTCGGGGATTTGGCACGCGCGCGATTCCAGCCCTCGACGAGCGCAGTGCGCGCAGCCGCGCGCGTAGGGGCTGCGTGGACCGTCCCGTGTTCGTGATAAGCAGCTATCGCTTCACCAGTTTGCCCCCGAGCAAGCGCCCGGGTAGCGTCGCGCTGCCAAGCTGCGCGCTGGCGCTGTCGTTCGGTAATTTCAACCGCACCGTGCGCGTCTACGAGCCAACGAAGTGGCGCCCCTACTTCGATTGCCCGCAGGTGGCCGGGGTCGCCGACTAGGACGACTTTGGCGCCCGCAGTGCGCGCCGCAGACAATGTTCGCTCGATCTGACGCGTGCCCGCCAAGCCTGCTTCATCGACGACAAACACATCACGTTCGCCGAGAAGCTCGCGGTCTTGCTGCCACTGACATTCGAAGTTGGCGATCGGCCTCGACGAAATGCCGGAGCTGCCTTCGAGGCGTTCCGCACCGGTACCGGACAATGAGGCGCCGCGCACCGTGTACCCTTCGCGCTCCCACGCATCACGAGCGACGCCCAGCATTGCGGATTTACCGCTGCCGGCACACCCAACAACCGAGACAAGATCGCCTCGAGACATGATGTGATCGAATCCGCAACGTTGCGCGTCCGACAGAATGAAGCCTCGATCTGCGGCCGATTTCAATGCGGCGTTCTGATTTTGCCGCGCAACGGCGTGACGTTTGCGCGTCACGAGCGTCAGGGCAGACAGACCGAGCTGACTTTCCACGGCAATCATGTCGTGGCTCGTAAACCTTTCCTGATCGCGGCCATCCTTTCCCAGCGCGACAAGCTCGGGGGACCCGAAAACGGCGCTCATGAGGGCATCGAACTGGTCCTTGCCATTGCTGTGCCGAAAACAGAACTGAGCGAGATCACGCACAGTAAATGTTGCATGGGCGTGCGTTATCGCGTTCAAAGCAATCCGGGGGTCGGCGAGGATCTTGTAGCCGTTTTCGCGTGCGATCCGCAGAGTGTTGTCGACCCGATCGGCGTCCTGCCCGCGGCTCTTTCGCCGTGCAGCGGCGGGGCCGATCTTAGTCTGAGCCTCAAGCGGGACGCCCTGAGCCACAAGCCGCCGGTGGTCGATACGCGCATCGATGCCGAGCTGGGCCAAATGCACGTTAGCGTGTTCGGCCCAACTCTGTCGCCACTCCAGTAAAAGCCGATATTTGTCCCATTCACGCACCTTGAGGCCAAAGCCGTCAGGGCCGACTTGCCTCGTGGATAACATGACATGCGCGTGCGGCCTGGGGCTGCCATCTGCCGCCTTATCCCAATGGACGTTAAGATCAGCGATCATCCCCTTGGCCACAAACTCGCGCGCCACAAACTCGCGCGCCAGGGCGATGCCCTGCCGCTCGTTCAGTTCATTGGGGATGGCAAACTCTACGTCACGAGCAAGCCGGGCGTTTCTGCGAACTTCTCGGGCTTCGACAACATTCCATAGCGTCGACCGATCGGCGAGGCATTGGGTGGCGCCTTCGGGCAAAATGATTTCAGAATAAACCACGCCCTGCTTGCTGGTGAAATCACGGTCGCGACCATATCTGTCATCGGTCAGGCGTTGAGCTGCGCGATAGGCAGCTGCACTTACGGCACTCGAACCCTTCGCACGGCTCACGAATTTCACGCAGAAGTGATAAATCGCCAAGATGAACTCCGAGCTTTGGCCTGCACGCTGGCCTTGGTCACAACGTTCGGGCGTGGACACGTCGACGGGTTTCGCCGCCAAGGAGCGGTCAGGGCAATCCCGGAAAAAGGGTATGTTAGCATAGGGCCAGGCGTCGCATGTTCGGTTCGCCAAATCGCAATTTGCAGGAGCTCTCGATGCGCAAAGTACGCGACTATAAGGTTGAAGCGGAAATGCTTGGCGCAAGAGCCCGCAAGATGAAAACGCGCAGGCTCGAGCATTTAGGTGCCCTAGTAACGGCAACGGGCGCCGATTCGCTGGGGTCGGCGACGCTTGCCGGCGCCCTGCTGCACGCCGTCAACATCATCAACATAGATCAGCGGGAGACCTGGACGACCGCAGGGACCGCCTTTTTTCAAAGGCCGGCACATACGGCTCGCCGCAGCAGATCGTGCACAGGTCAGGATTCGCGCGGCAATCGGGCGGGCTGAGTCCGGACAGCGTCGGCTCGACACCCGGCGCCGGGTCATGGAAAAATGGGCACGGACACGACGCCTTATTGCATTGGGCGAGCTCGTCCAGAAATCGGGTTTGGCAGACGTTACCGGCAATGATCTTGTGAGCCTTTTCGGCGCGATGCTTGAACTGGCAGACGACGCGCGAAACTCAGATGGCGCCGTCATACTGACCTCATGGCAGCAACGCGGCGAACAGGCGCTCGAGGTCGAGGTCGAGGCGTCAAAAGTAATAATTCCTGGTCACAGGGACGGCTGAACGTCGATGAAGAGCTTGCGCGCAATTCTCTTGTTTGCCGTGATCGCGGCGCTTCCCCTGACATGGTGGCTGCCCGAAAATCATGCCTCGTTCCGGTGGATTCCGGTTGGCGCCGTCGGTCTGTGGTTCAGCGTCCTTTGCCTTAAAGTCGGTTTTACGCGCGCCGATACCACGCTCGGCTCGGCGCAGTTTGGCTCGCGCGCCGATATGAGGAAATTGGTTCACAACGACGGGGATCTGCTGATCGGGCGCTCGCCGCGAACAGGCGCGTTGCTGCGCTACGATGGACCGGCCCATCTGCTGACACTGGCGCCAACGCGTTCCGGTAAGGGGATTGGCACCATCATTCCCAACCTGCTGATGGCGGACCGATCAGTGGTCTGCATCGATCCAAAAGGTGAAAACGCCCGGATAACGCTGCGCTGGCGCGCGCACTTCGGGCCGGTTCATTGCCTCGACCCATTCGGCGTCTCCGGACGGACAACGGCGCGCTACAATCCGCTAAGTCGGCTGAATGCCGAAAGTCTCGATCTCGCCGAAGATGCCATGACGCTCGCCGAAGCCCTGGTCATCGACGAGAACGAGAGCGATGCTCACTGGAATGAGGAAGCCAAAGCGCTGATATCGGGGATAATACTTTACGTCGTCTGCCACGAAGACCCCGCACACAGGACGCTAACGAGCGTTCGGGACTATCTGACTTTGGCCCCCGACGACTTTGCGGCGCTGCTGAAGGTGATGCAAGCAAGCGAAAGTACGCATGGATTAATCGCTCGGGCCGCCAACCGACACCTCAGCAAGTCTCACCGCGAGGCAGCCAGCGTGCTTTCGGGCGCGCAGCGGCACACTCATTTCCTCGACAGCCCGCGCATCACGCAGGCTTTAAGCATGTCAGATTTTGCCTTTGCCGATCTCAAGAATGGCGTGGCAACGGTGTTCCTCATTCTGCCAGTCGACCGGCTCGATACCTATTCACGCTGGCTACGCCTGCTGGTGGCCCAGGCCACCAGCGAGATGGCACGTTCATCGGTCACGCCTGTCCGTCCGGTGCTGTTCCTACTTGACGAATTTGCAGCGCTGGGACGGCTGCAGCCGATCGAGCGCGCGATGGGTCTCATGGCGGGCTATGGTCTGCAGCTATGGCCGATCTTGCAGGACATCCACCAACTGCGCAGACTTTACGGGGCAAGCGCTGGAACGTTTCTGTCGAATGCGGGGGTCCTGCAAGCCTTCGGCATCAATGACTACGATACAGCCGACATGCTGTCCAGAACGCTTGGGCGCGCTACCGTCGCCTATAAAACGGCCGGACGCAGTGAAAAGGACGAAATGCTTGGGAACCGCGGCCGCACGATCAGCACGACACAACACATCGCGGCCCGTAACCTCATGGATCCTAACGAGATTATGAAACTGGCACCCGATTCCCTTTTATTGATGCGGGTCGGCGAAAACCCGCTGATCGTCAGGAAGCTGAAATATTATCGCGACAGGGAGTTTGCGGGACGGTTCGACGAACGCTGATCCGGACGCCTGCGTTCGCGGAATCGAACCTTCCTTTTCAGCCGTACCGATATCGCCACTCAAGTAGGGGGTACGCGAGCACCAGGCCCGTCAGAAACCCACCCACATGCGCTGCGGTGGCAATCGGCGTCGCTGAACCGCCCGTTACGAACCCCATACCCCATTGCAACACCACCCAGGCTGCAGCGAGCCACAGCGCGCGTACGACGACGCCCGGGAACGGCCCAATTCGTTTGACCCGACCTTGCCCGAACATCAGCGCATAGGCACCAATCACCGCAGAAATTGCGCCGCTGGCGCCGATCATTGGCGTCGTCGATCCGGGATCGGCGAGAAGCTGCCCGAGCGCTGCGCCATAAGCGCCAATAATGTAAAGGATGATCAACCGCAGCCCGCCAAGCACACCCTCGACCTGGCGGCCGCAATAGACAAGCATCAAGAGGTTGAAGCCGAGGTGCAGCAAACCGCCGTGGAGCAAAGTTGCAGTAAGCGGTGTAAGCCAGAACGGCACGGCATGAAACGGCACCATCTCGGTCAGGCGAACAGGCATGAATCCTGCTTGCAGGGCTATGTGTGGCCCCGCAAATCGCTGCGCCAGAAAGGCAGCCGCGGTTAACGCTGTGATCCCCGCCGTCGCTCGCACGGGGCGGTATTGCGCCATGATCAGATAAACTCGATCTTCGACACCGAATAATAACGATCGCCCGCCGGCACGGAGACTTCAATGTCGTCGCCAGCCTTGCGCCCGATCAGCGCACGCCCGAGAGGCGAATTATATGAAATCCGCCCAGCCTTTGCATCGGCCTCTGTCTCGCCAACAATCTGGTATCTGATCGGCTTGTTATCGTCATCGCGAAGATTCACTGTCGCGCCAAACACGATTTTATCGCCCGAAAGCTCTTTCGGATCGATGATAGTGGCGCGGCTGAGCTTTGACTCGATATCGACGATCATCGCCTCGATCTGGCCCTGACGTTCCTTGGCCGCGTGATATTCGGCATTTTCCGAGAGGTCTCCGTGGGCGCGCGCCTCCTCGATGGCGTCAATCACGTCGGGGCGCTCGGCTTTGAGCAGCACCAGTTGATCGTGGAGCATCCGCTGCCCCTCGACCAGCATCGGCATCTTGTCGACCGTAGCCATCCTAAAACCCCTTAATCAAAATCCCGGCGAAGTCCTCTTGTGGCCCCGGCAACGTACCGAAACCTGTCCTTGTCGCATCTGTCGGGATCAGCTTGCGAGCCGAATATGATAAGACTGCAAGGGGCGGACTTCAAGGTCACTGTTCCGCAACGCAGCAATCGCCTGAGCCGCCGCCACCGAGGCCGACGCTGTCGTGAACTGAGGGACCTTGTTCATCAATGCCGACCGACGAATGCTTTCGCTGTCCTTAAGCGATTGCCAGCCTTCGGTCGTGTTGAAGATCAGCGCGATGTCCCCGTCCACCACCCGGTCGACGATGTGTGGCCGCCCTTGCGCGACCTTGTTCACACGCTCAACAGTGACACCCTCGGCTTCGAGATAACGGGCAGTCCCGTCGGTTGCAGTGATGACGAAACCCAGCGCTGCCAGCTGGCGCACGGCGGGCAGCACGACCGGCTTGTCGGTATCCTTGACTGAAACGAACAACTTGCCCGTCTGCGGCAATATCGTCCCTGCGCCTAGCTGTGCCTTGGCAAATGCGCGAGAAAAGTCACTATCGATTCCCATTACTTCGCCTGTACTCTTCATTTCTGGAGACAAGATAGGATCAACGCCTGGAAAGCGGGCAAACGGGAATACCGCTTCCTTGACCGCGATGTGGGGGATGTCGAAATCGATCTTTGGCAGGTCGGCAAGCATTTCTCCCGCCATCACGCGCGCTGCGATCTTGGCGATCGGCGAACCGATTGCTTTGGCGACGAACGGCACCGTCCGCGATGCACGCGGATTCACCTCGATGATGTAGACGTGGCCATCTTTTACCGCGAACTGGACATTCATCAGTCCCCGCACAGAGAGCGCCGTCGCCAGGACTTCGGCCTGCCGCGCGATTTCGGCGACGATCTCTGGCGCAAGGCTGTACGGCGGCAACGAACACGCGCTATCGCCCGAATGGACGCCCGCTTCCTCGATATGTTGGAGAATGCCTGCCACGACGACCTGGTCGCCATCCGCAATCGCATCGACATCAACCTCGACTGCGTCGCGCAGATAGCGGTCGATGAGCACCGGGGCATCGCCCGACACCTGGACGGCGGTCGTGATGTAATGCTCGAGCTGCGCCTCGGTATCGACGATTTCCATCGCGCGCCCCCCCAGCACGAAACTGGGCCGCATGAGCACGGGATAGCCGATGCGCGAGGCAACGGCGACAGCCTCGTCACGGCTCCGCGCGATGCCATTGGCAGGCTGGTTCAGGCCCAGTCGCGTAACAAGGGCGGCAAATTGCTCGCGGTCCTCAGCCAGTTCGATGGCTTTGGGGCTTGTGCCCAGGATTGGGATGCCGGCATTCTCGAGCGCCTTGGCAAGATTAAGCGGCGTCTGTCCGCCGAACTGGACGATGACACCCTTTAATGTCCCATTCTTTTGTTCGACATGCAGAATCTCAAGCACGTCCTCCACGGTCAGCGGCTCGAAATACAACCGATCAGACGTGTCATAATCCGTCGAGACGGTTTCCGGGTTGCAGTTGACCATGATCGTTTCGTAGCCCGCTTCGGCCAGTGCGAAACAGGCATGGCAACAGCAGTAATCAAACTCGATTCCTTGGCCAATCCGGTTCGGACCGCCGCCCAGAATGACAATCTTCTCCCGATCGGACGGCGCCGCCTCGCACTCGGGCTCGCCAAAGCTTGGCGCTTCGTAGGACGAATACATATAGGGCGTGGGGGCGGCGAATTCGGCTGCACACGTATCAATCCGCTTGAACACGGGTCGCACGCCCAGACGATGGCGCAACGCGCGCACGTCATCCTCTGTGACACCGCCAGTCATTGCGACCAGCGTTTCACGGATCAGGCCCGATCCTCGGGCTAATGCCGTATCCATCCCGCCGCGCAGGTTCATGGATTTGAGCGACAGATAGGCAAGCCGCTTGTCACTGAACCCCATTGCCTTGAGGCGCCGCATCCCGTCGGCCTCGTGTGGCAAGCCGTCGCGACAAACGCCCTCTTCCGCCGCAACGATTTCAGCCAGTCGGTCGAGAAACCAGGGGTCGAATTTCGACACGGCATGAATTTCAGCGACGCTGAGCCCTTCACGCAATGCCTGCGCTGCAACCAGCAACCGGTCCGGCGTCGCACGGCTCAATGCCGCAAAGATCTCGTCCTTCGGCGCGCCGACGAGCTCATCAATGTTATTGAAGCCCGACAGACCTGTCTCGAGCCCGCGCAACGCCTTTTGCATCGACTCGTGAAAGTTGCGACCGATCGCCATGACCTCGCCGACCGACTTCATCGCGGTCGAGAGCAAAGGTTCAGCGCCCTTGAATTTTTCGAATGCAAAGCGTGGAATCTTGGTCACGACGTAATCGATGGTCGGCTCGAACGACGCCGGCGTGGCGCCGGTGATGTCGTTCATAATCTCGTCGAGCGTGTAACCAACTGCCAAAAGTGCCGCCACCTTGGCGATGGGGAACCCAGTTGCCTTAGACGCCAGCGCCGAGGACCGCGACACGCGCGGATTCATCTCGATCACGATGAGGCGACCATCGACGGGGTTAACTGCGAACTGGACGTTCGATCCGCCAGTTTCCACCCCGATCTCGCG
>JAYVVA010000464.1:0-4850 GCA_043787435.1 Sphingomonadales bacterium
TAGACTAGCGGCGAGATCAATGAATTGACTTTGGGCATCTCGATCGTCGCCATGGCATCACCGCCAGCCTCTGCAATCCCCTCTGCATCGCTGATCAGAACAACCTTGGCGCCGCGCGCCATGGCCTCGTGCATGTTGCTCACCGTCTTTTCGAACAGCGGCCCGGTGGGTGCGATGACGATGAGCGGAACGTTTTCATCGATGAGCGCAATGGGACCATGCTTCATCTCGCCAGACGCATAGCCTTCTGCATGAATATAGCTGATTTCCTTGAGCTTGAGCGCCCCTTCCAGAGCGAGGGGATAATCCTGACCGCGCCCGAGGTAGAGGACATCGCGAGCGCCTGCGATCAATCCGGCCATCGCTTCGATCTCAGCGTCATGGCTGAGCGCGGCGTTGATCGCGGCCGGCACTTCGGTCAGGTGACGGACAATCTCGCGCTCATCGGGCCCAGACAGCTTTCCCTTTGCACGTGCAAGATTGACCGCAAGCGCTGCCATGACCGCCAGCTGACACGTGAATGCTTTGGTCGAGGCGACCCCAATTTCGGGGCCGGCATGGGTTGGGAGCAACAAGTCGACTTCGCGCGCCATGCTGCTGGTCGGGACATTAATGATGCCCGCAGTGGTCAGCCCCCCTTTCTTCATATGACGCAGCGCTGCCAAGGTGTCCGCCGTCTCACCCGATTGCGAGACCACGACACCCAGCATGTTGGGAAGCAGAACAGGGTCGCGGTAGCGATATTCGGAGGCGACATCGACCTCGACAGGCACGCGCGCGAGCTGCTCGATCCAGTATTTCCCGATCATCCCGACATAGGAAGCGGTGCCACAAGCCACGATGACGACGCGCTCGATCGAAGACAGATCGAAGTCCATCTGCGGCAGAGCGACCTGTTCCTCGAGCGGGCGCAGGTAGCTGCGCAAAGTCTGGGCCACGACCGTCGGCTGTTCGTAAATTTCCTTGAGCATGAAGTGACGGAATTGCCCTTTTTCCATCAACGCGGCCGATACGCCCGACAAGGTCGTTTCGCGCATAACCGGATTGTTTTCGACATCGAATATCTCCGCACCGCCGCGGGTAATGACGACCCAGTCACCCTCCTCCAAATAGGATATCCGCTGGGTCAGCGGGGCGAGCGCGAGCGCATCCGAGCCAAGATAGGTCTCGCCGTCGCCGTACCCGACGACCAACGGCGAACCCAGTCGCGCGCCGATCAGCATTTCAGGATGCTGGCGGAAGGCAATGGCCAGCGCAAAAGCTCCCCTTAATCTGGGAAGCACTGCCTTGACGGCTTCCTGTGGCGACTTGCCGGCCTCGACCTGCTCGCTGACCAGATGCGCAATAACCTCGGTATCGGTCTGGCTTTCAAAGATGCGCCCTCGCCCCTGCAATTCTTCGCGCAAAGACTTGAAATTCTCGATGATCCCGTTGTGAACCAGCGCTACTTCCTGCGTCGCATGCGGGTGTGCATTGGCAGTATTCGGCACGCCGTGCGTCGCCCAGCGCGTATGCGCAATGCCAGTGGTCCCCGGCGCCGGGTCGCCTGCGAGCACGCGCGCCAGATTGACCAGCTTACCTTCCGCGCGACGCCGGATCAGCTGGTTATTCTCAACCGTGCAGACCCCGGCGGAATCATAGCCGCGATATTCCATCCGTTTGAGCCCATCGACGAGCCGATCGGCTACATTTTCGCGCCCGACGATACCGATAATGCCGCACATGGCTGATACTGACCTTTTTTAGAGTTGATATGGGATACGTATGCCCGGCGTATTCGCCGGGAAGTCTTTGGTGTTGCGCGTCACAAGGATGCGCCCGCGCACTTGAGCAGAGGCAAAAATGATCGCATCGGGCACCTTCAACGCCCGGCGCTGATGACGGATAGACGCGGCGCGGTGCGACACCTCCTCATCGATTTCGCTCATCGCGAACAGGCGAAGGAACTCTTCGGTTCCATCGCGTGCGGCGTCGGGAACGCCGGCAAGAATTTCGATCCATGTCATTCGGCTGATCCAGGCGCGACTGGCGCGCCGGAGCTCGATCCACGCCTGCGGCCGCTCATGCAGGGCATCGATAACGATATTGGTGTCAAACGACAGTTCTGTCACGCGGCGTCGCGACCGCTCGCGGGTTGCCCTTCGACGCCAAAGTCGCGTCCGGCCCATTCTTCACGAAGCTCGCGCTCATAGCTGAGCCCATCGACAGTCGAACCATGACGCGCCCAGAGACCGAAGTATTTCTCCATGCCCGCCTTGTCCTCGCGGTGACGAAATGCCGATACTGCGTCGCGCACGACCGCCGCGCGCGACTTGCCGTGCTGCCGTGCAAGTTCGTCGAGCCACTTCACGTCGTCGTCGGGTATGTCTGCAAGGAAACGCATGAAATAACGATATCATAGCATGATATCGTGTCAAGATTTTTTGCGCGCGGCCATGATCGTGCGAAAGCCCTTGGCCCATCCGGGTTTCGATTCCTGTTTACCGCGGGCGACAGCCAAAGCGTCGGGCGCAACGTCGGCCGTGATCACACTTCCTGCCGCAACGATGGCACCAGCGCCGATCGTGACGGGCGCGACCAGCGCGCTGTTAGACCCGACAAACGCGCCAGCGCCGATCTCGGTCTTGTGTTTGAAGAAGCCGTCATAGTTACAGGTGATTGTCCCTGCGCCGACATTGGCCCCTGCTCCGACTTGGGCGTCACCGAGATACGTCAAATGATTGGCCTTGGCGCCTGGCCCCATTGTTGTTTTCTTCACCTCAACGAAATTGCCAACCTTGGACTTTTCACCGAGCACGGCGCCGGGACGCAGGCGTGCGAACGGACCGACTTCGGCACCTTCACCCACTGTGGCACCTTCGAGATGGCTGAAAGCACGAACCGTCACGTGATCGGCCAGCGTGACGCCAGGGCCGAAGAAAATATTGGGTTCAAGAAGGACGTCGCAACCAACCCGCGTGTCCCAAGCAAACCACACCGTATCCGGGACGATCAGGGTTGCGCCGTTGTTCATCACTTCAATGCGACGCTCAGCCTGCCAGTCCGCCTCGACGGATGCGAGCTCGGCGCGACTGTTGACGCCAGCAACCTCAGCGGCAGCAGTTTCGATAACGGCACTAACGCGACCCCGATTGAGCGCATGCATGACAATGTCAGGTAAATAATATTCTGACGCGGCGTTGTCGTTGCCGACCTGACCAAGGAGCGTAAACAGCTCGCTGCTTTTAACTGCCATCAGGCCCGAGTTGCACAGATTGATTTGTCGCTCGGCGACGGTCGCGTCCTTGAACTCGACCATCTTTGCAATGGTCCTGTTATCCTCGCTGACGATGCGGCCATAAGCGGCAGGATCGGCAGGCCGAAATCCAAGCACAACGGCGGGTGGGGCGTCCTTTTCGCGTAGCCGCTTGAGCATCCGCTCCATGGTCTCGGCGCGCACGAGAGGCACATCGCCGTAAAGGATGAGCACATCGCCGTCGAACGCGGCTAACGCATCCTTGGCCTGCAGCACGGCATGGCCTGTGCCGAGTTGTTCTGCCTGAACCACGACCTGAACGCCGAGTGGTTCGACTGCAGCTTCGATTTGTTCGCGCCGCGCGCCGGCGACGACGACAATATGTGCCGGCGAAATTTTGGCGGCGCTGGCAATCAGATGCAAAAGCATGGGCCGACCCGCGATTGGATGTAGAACCTTGTGCAGGTCCGACTTCATGCGCGTCCCTTGTCCAGCCGCCAGAATTACAATCGCAACTTGCCGCAACACGCTTCTCCACGTTAGATTCGGGCGGGATTAGCTCTGCCCGCTTGCCACTGCCAGCCTCTTCGCCGATGGGCAGCTGCGATGGAAGACTTTCCCTTCGATATTGTCGGGTTCGACCTCGACGGCACGCTTGTCGATACCTCAGGCGATTTGGCAGCAGCGGTAAATTACACATTGACGGAGGCGAACCGCCCAACGCTCACGCCCGAAACCGTGAAAACCATGATTGGCGGCGGTGCAAAGGTCATGCTGCAACACGGATTCGTGACGACCGGTGGCTGCGATGCACTGCTATTCCGACAATATTACAAGCTGATGCTGAGCTATTACGAAGCGAACATCTCAACGTATTCGTACCCTTTTCCTGGCGCGATTGCGGCACTCGACGAGCTTGACCGCCTCGGTGTGAGAACCGGCGTCGTCACGAACAAATTCGAGAGCCTGGCGCGCAAGCTGCTAACCGATCTGGGTTTGATCGACCGGTTCGCAACGGTGATCGGCGGCGATACGCTGGGGCCGGGCAAAGCCAAGCCTGCCGCCGACCCTATCCTCGAAATGGTCAGCCGATTGGGCAGCGGGAGGGCCGTGTTCATCGGCGATTCGATTTACGACATGATGGCTGCAAAAAACGCAAACGTGCCCAACATCGCCGTTTCGTTCGGATTCCTGCTGCAACCGGTTGACGAGCTCGGCGCGAACGCGATTATCAATGGGTACGACGAATTGATCCCAACGCTCAGGACGCTTTGCGCCACTTGATCCACAAATGCCGCGCCAGCATCAGCGGCGGCATCCGAAGCCAGTGCGAACGAATGTAGAAGACCAGTCGCAGCAACGGGCGCGTCGGACGCCCCCAGCCGTCGCGCGCAAGAAGGCGTGCGGCATACCAGAAGTCAAGGCGACGCCAAGCGGGATCGATGTCGACAAACAGACTTTGGCGCAACCGTAACGCCAGTTCGACGACCTGAGCCAGTCCATGCAGCTTTGCCCGGCCACGTAGCCGCCTGACAAACTCCTCGCTGTCGTATTCGCCAAGGAGCCGCTCAATGTCCCACAGATTGCGCAACCCCCCCGCCAGGTCGCCATCCGC
>JAYVVA010000465.1:0-3664 GCA_043787435.1 Sphingomonadales bacterium
GTCCGGCTTGCGGTAGCCAACATCGAGTCGGCGCGCGGTCTCTACCGGGTGCAGCGCGCAGCGATTCTCCCGAACGTGACGGCGTCAGGCGGTGTCTCGATCCGCGACGGCAGCGCGTTCGGCACCTCAGGAACCGGCGGCAGCAATAGCGGCAGCAGCGGGACTTCCACTCAATACACCGTCAATATCGGCGCCTCCGCGTTCGAGATCGACCTGTTCGGACGGGTCCGAAGCCTTAGTCACGTTGCACTCAACAATTACTTCGCGACCCAAACAGCCGCTCGGGCCGTTCGGCTGACGCTCGTGGCAGATATTGCTGATGCCTATTTTACGCTGGCGACTGACCGCACGCTGCTCGCGATCGCGCGCGATACCGCTCAAAGTGCACAGCGCAGTGTCGCCCTGACACAGGCGCGACTGAGCGGAGGCGTCGCCCCGCGTACCGATCTGCGCCAGGCTGAGACGGTCCTGGAAACGGCACAATCCGACCTCGCCAACCAGAAAACACTCGTACAGCAGGATCGCAATGCGCTCGACGTTCTGGTCGGTTCACCCGTTACCGATGCTGACCTCCCCGCCTCGATTGAGTCGGTTGAAACACTGGTCTCGGCCCTCCCTGTAGGACTCGATTCGTCGATTCTGCTGCGCCGCCCCGATGTGGCTGAGGCTGAATACCGGCTGCGCGCCGCCAACGCGCAGATCGGCGCCGCGCGCGCCGCGTTCTTCCCCCGCATTTCGCTTACCGGATTGGCGGGATTTGCCAGCACCTCGCTCGGTTCGTTATTTAGCGGCAACGCTTTCGCCTATAGTGTTGCGCCCAACGTGACGCTGCCCCTTTTCGACGGCGGCGGAACGAAGGGAAATCTCACGAATGCACGCGGGCAGTTCGACGCCGCAACGGCGAGCTACCAAAAAGCAATACAATCGGCGTTCCGAGATGTAGCGAACGCGCTGGCACGACGGGCCACCGTTGCCGATGAAGCTGGCGCCCAATTGCGCCTCGTCGCAGCCGCCCGCGATGCCTCGATCCTCACCTACGCCCGCTACCGCGGCGGCGTTGCATCATTCCTCGAAAGCCTCGTTGCAGAACGCTCGCTTTATGCTGCGCGCCGATCGCTCGCATCGACGCGCCTCGTCCGGGCAAAAAACCTTGTCGATTTCTATCGCGCGATCGGCGGCGATCCGACGCTTGGCTGACGCGAGCTAAAACCGGCCGCGGTGGTCTTGAACGAGCTTGTTTAGGAAATCGATGACAGCGCGAACGCGCGGCAAACGTTGCTGGTCCGCGTGGCAAATCAGCCAGTAGCTGCGCATGACTTCAATTTTGTCGGCCATAAGACGGATCAGCCGGTCGTCCCGTTCTGCGGTAAAAACGTGCAGCACGCCGAGTCCTAAACCTGCAGCTACGGCTGCCTGCTGCGCAGCAATCGAACTTGACCGGAAGACGGTACGTGCGTTTGGGGCGACTTGCTCAAAATAACGAAGATCCGGCAGGTCGATCAGCTCATCGATATAACCGACGAAAGGATGATCGCCGAGTGACGCGATGTCCGCCACCGCACCTGCCGTCGCGAGATAATCACGCGACGCATAAAGCCCAAGCCGGTAGTCGACCAACCGACGCGCCACCAACCGGCCTTCAGGCGGCTGACGCAGCGCAATGGCAATATCAGCCTCCCGCTTCGACAGGCTGACCGCACGGGATTCCGGGGCAAGTTCGAGCTGGAGACGGGGATGCAGCGCATGGAGGTGGCGGATCGCGGGGGCAACGAAAGAGGTGCCGAATGCCTCCGGCGTCGAGAGCCGAACCGTCCCGCTGACCTCGGCATCGCGCGCGGCGATCTGGATTGTGGCTGCGATGACGTCGCGTTCGATCCGCTCCGCGTGGACGAGCAACGACAGGCCGGCGGCCGTAGGCTGGACCCCGCGAGGCGAGCGGTCGAAGAGGCGCGTACCGATCTCAGCCTCCAATGCCGACAGTCGGCGCGCGGCCGTGGTATGATCGATGGCAAGCTTCCTTGCCGCCCCCAGCAGGCTCTGGTCACGGGTCACCGCGAGAAAAATGCGTAAGTTATCCCAGTTCAGCATATGTATTCATGCACAACCAATGCGCATCGGCGTCAATAGCTATGCACAAGTGAATGCTGTATTCCGCTGACGAAACAGAAGGGTTCGATATGCGCCAGATCATTCATTTCATCGGTGGCAGTGCCATCTCAGCGCCCACGCAACCGGCAGCTAAGGGTGATGTCTATAATCCTTGCACAGGCCAGGTGCAGGCGCAGGTCGAACTTGGGACTGCTGCCACCGTTGACGACGCTGTTGCAAACGCCCTTGCCGCCCAACCAGCTTGGGCTGCCACCAATCCTCAGCGGCGCGCGCGCGTCATGTTTGCGTGGAAAACCCTGATCGAGGCAAACATGGACGAGCTGGCCAATTTGCTCGCGTCCGAACACGGAAAAGTCGTCGCCGATGCCAAGGGCGACATTCAACGCGGCCTAGAAGTCGTGGAATTCGCCTGTGGCATTCCACACCTGCTGAAAGGCGAATACAGCCAGGGCGCAGGGCCCGGCATCGATGTGTATTCAATGCGCCAGCCGCTCGGGATCGCGGCTGGGATCACGCCGTTCAATTTCCCGGCGATGATCCCGCTGTGGATGTCGGCGATGGCAATTGCCTGCGGCAACGCCTTCCTGTTGAAGCCCAGTGAGCGAGATCCATCGGTGCCAGTGCGCCTCGCAGAACTGGCACTGGAAGCCGGGCTCCCGGCAGGAATCCTCAATGTAGTCCACGGCGACAAGACCGTCGTCGATGCGATCCTCGATCACCACGACATCAAAGCCGTCAGCTTCGTTGGCTCGTCCGATATTGCTCAATACGTCTATCAGCGCGGCGCGGGCAACGGAAAGCGGATGCAGTGTATGGGAGGAGCCAAGAACCACGGCATTATCATGCCTGACGCGGACCTCGATCAAGCTGTCGCTGACATTGTCGGTGCCGCATATGGCTCGGCTGGCGAACGCTGCATGGCGTTGCCCGTCGTTGTGCCCGTTGGCATGGCAACCGCAGTCGAGTTTCGCAGGCGATTGCTGATCGAAATCGGGAAGCTGCGCGTGGGCGTTTCAACCGATCCCGATGCCCATTATGGGCCCGTTGTCGGAGCGGCGCACAAGGCGCGTGTCGAAAGCTATATCCAGATGGCGGTCGATGAGGGCGCAGAGCTCGTCGTCGATGGCCGCGGTTTCTCCCTGCAAGGTTACGAGAACGGCTATTTCCTCGCCCCGACCCTGCTGGATCACGTCACACCGGACATGAAGAGCTATCAGGACGAAATATTTGGTCCGGTCCTCCAGATCGTACGCGCAGAAACCCTCGAGGAGGCGCTGCAGCATCCCACCAAACACCAATACGGCAACGGCGTTGCGATTTTTACAAGGAACGGTCCTGCAGCACGCGAGTTCGCCGCACAAGTCGAGGTTGGCATGGTCGGTATCAATGTTCCGATCCCAGTCCCGGTTGCCTACCACAGCTTTGGCGGGTGGAAGCGGTCGGGCTTTGGCGACCTCAACCAATACGGCATGGACGGCGTCAGGTTTTACACGAGGACCAAGACCGTTACCCAGCGCTGGCCAACCGGCGGTGCGGTGCAGGATCAAAGTTTTGT
>JAYVVA010000466.1:0-14571 GCA_043787435.1 Sphingomonadales bacterium
CTAACCCAACGCCCAGACACCATGCGCCGGCACGCCGGACAGGTCGCTTTTCCCGGCGGTCAGGTCGATGCCGGCGACGCCGACGCCATTGCTGCGGCATTGCGCGAAGCGCACGAAGAAGTGGCGCTGCCGCCATGCGCGGTCGAAATCGTCAGTGTGCTGAATCCTTATTGTACGGTCACCGGCTTCAGTATCGTTCCTGTCGTCGGCGTCATTCCACCCAACCTGCCCCTCGTCCCGTACGACAGCGAAGTCGCTGCCATCTTCGAAGTGCCTCTCGCCTTTGTCCTCGACGCAGCGAACCACGCCGAACGGCGCATGGTGTTCGAAGGGACCGAACGGTCGTATATCGAGATGATGTGGGGAGAGCGACGGATATGGGGCGCGACTGCGGCGATGCTGGTTAATCTGTCGGTTCGGCTCAAATGGTAGTTCTCGCCCAAGGCGACTGGCGCCTGCGACCCGGTCTCGCTGCGCTCATTGAAGCTCTGGGTGGGCCGGTCGAAGCACGTTTCGTCGGAGGCGCCGTGCGCGACGGTTTGCTTGGTCTGTCGGTGAGCGACGTCGACGTCGCAACGCGCCTGCTGCCCGATGAGGTGATAGCGGCGCTAAAGTCAGCAGATATCAAAGCAGTACCTACAGGTATCGCGCACGGAACGATAACAGCTGTGACAGCAGGTGGCCCGGTTGAAGTTACGACGCTCCGCCGCGATCTGGCGACTGACGGGCGTCACGCTACTGTGGCATTCAGCGACGACTGGCGCGAGGACGCGAGCCGCCGCGATTTCACGATCAATGCGCTCTACGCTGACCCCATCACCGGCGAAATATTCGATTGGTTTGGCGGCCTCGAGGACCTCAATAAGCGGCGCGTCCGCTTCATTGGTGATCCATTAACGCGTATTGCCGAAGACCATCTCCGCATCCTTCGCTTCTTCCGCTTTCACGCGCGGTTCGGGCGCGGCGAGCCGGATGCCGCAGGTATGGCGGCTTGCGCTGCCCGCGCCAACGACCTGATGGCGCTTTCGCGTGAAAGGATTGCGGTGGAGCTCTTGAAGCTGCTCGCAGCCGACGACCCGACGCACGTCGTCGCTTCGATGATTTCACACGGCATCTTGCGCCCGGTACTGCCCGAGATCGTCGACGTTGCACCGCTCGAAAGGCTGGTCATGCGTGAACGCCGTTTTGGCGTCCCAAGCGACGGGATCAGGCGGCTGTCTGCCCTCATCGACAGTCGCGCTGCCTTCGCAGCGTCAATCGGCGGACGGTTGAAATTATCGAAAGCGATCGCGAAGCGACTAACAGCCGCAGCTGGCTCCCATCAAGGAACCCCGCAAGGCCTTGCTTATTGCCTAGGCACCGAAAGCGCGATCGACCAGCTTCTGCTCGGAAACGGAACAGCTGAAGAAATTGCGATGCTGGAATGTTGGCAGCGTCCGGCTTTGCCGATCTCCGGCGGCCATCTCATCGCTCGCGGATTGGCCCGGGGACCGGTCGTGGCGCAGACGCTTGCAATCATTGAACAGCGTTGGGTCGAAACGGGGTTCCCTGATGGTGCCCAGTTGAACACCATTGTGACTGAAGAACTTAACGCAGCGCGTTAAGCGCAAAGGTCAGCGCGTCGCTGCTGTCGAGTGGTCGACTAAACAAATAGCCCTGCCCCGTCGTACAGCCGAGCGCGGCCAACGTGCGCGCAAGCTCCGCGGTCTCAATGCCCTCGGCCGTCGTGGTCATGCCCAAAGCCTGAGCCAGGCTGAGGATTGCGCGAACAATTGCAACTTTATCGGGATCGTCAAGCATGCCGGTCACGAAGCTGCGGTCGATCTTGAGCACGTCGATCGGCAGCTTTTGTAAGCTGGCAAGGTTGGAAAAACCGGTTCCGAAATCATCCATCGCCACGATGGTATCACAGCATTTCAGCGCTTCAAGCGTCTTGCCGGCGCGCTCGGGATCGCCGACGATCACGCTCTCGGTGAGTTCGATTGAGAGTCGGTTACCTGCAAGGCAGTGATTGCGCAGCGAGGAAGCCACCACCGTCGCCACATCGTCGCGCGCCACCTGAATCGGGGACAAGTTTACACCGAAATATATCGGCAGCTCGCGCTGTGCCGCCACGTCCCAGGCCGCCAGCGTCTTGAGCGCACGATCAAGCGCCCAGCGACCGAGGGGAACGATCAGCCCCGAATCTTCGGCAACCGCAATAAACTCGCTCGGTGGAATCAAGCCGAGTTCAGGATGGTCCCATCGGGCAAGCGCCTCAAACCCGGCGATCTTGCCGTTCGCGAACGAGATCAGCGGCTGATAGGCCATTGTTAACTCGTCCCGCTCGATGGCCCGACGCAATTCGGTTTCGAGAGTGAAGCGACGGCGCGCAGCATTAAGAGCGGCGGGCTGGTAGACTTCGACCCGTTTCGACGCCTTTGCAGACTTGAGCGCGAGCTGCGCGTGGCGAATCAGATTTTCGGCGTTGCCGTCGTCGGTCGATGCACAGCCGATCGCGCAGTCGATTTTGATTTCGAAATCAGAAAGTCGAAATGGCTGAGCGAGCGACGTTTCTACCCGCCGCGCGACATGCAGCACATCGCCGGGGCCATCGGTGATATGCACGGCAATCGCGAATTCATTGACGCCGGTACGACCGAGCAGATCGGAACCTCGCAACACAGACAGCAGCCGGCGTGCCACGGTAATGATAAGTTCGTCTCCGCCCAGCGACCCTACACATTCGTTGACACGGCTGAATCGCGAGAGGTCGACGAGGACCATCGCAAAACTGTCAGGGCCGTCGTCTGTGATCCGAAGCTCCAGACCCTCGACAAAACCAGCCCGGTTGGCGAGACCCGTGAGCGGATCGGACAAGGTTTGGCGTCGCAGCGATTCCCCGACTTGAACTTCGCTGGTCCGATCAATCAGCGTGACCAATGCCCGCGCGCCTGGCCCCACACCTGCGCCAAGCGGGGCGACCGCGACTGTGAAATGTCGGCCATCGATGAGGCCGCCGTCCCGCCAGTCGAAATTCTCGCCCTCGCTCGCGCCGGATAGAACGCGGCGAATCAGGTCGGTTGCCTCCACGCGGGCAAGAACGTCGCCTCGATCATGCCGGCGGCTCAATGCACCGAGGCGTTTGAAATGACCGTTGCTGGCGAGGACTTGCGCGCCCCGTTTGGCAGGCGAGACGACGGCCGCAGCGACCGGCAAAGCATCAAGATAAGCTTGATGCACCCCGCCTTTAGCCAGAGTCTCTACTGACGGCCCACCAGATTTGGGTACCGGCAGAGGTCCGGAAGTCGGTGCGACCACGATCTTCATTGCCCCGTCATAGAAGGCAAACTGTTAAATCGTTCTGAAAAAACCATTTTGGTACATGTTTGGTTTTTAGCGGCCGTGTTTCCGACCAAATTTACAGCTCAAAATTTGTTGTCACGCGGGAACCCTGTTGGCGGCGTCCGGCCAATTGCCCCGCGTGCCGCGCGCCACGGCATCAGGTCAGTTTCGCTTCGCATGCGTCCGCTGTCTCCGCCCATTGCCCAGCTGAGTCCGTCCGCCATCATAATCGTCTTGGCATCGGTCAGGCTGCCGTCGCGAAACTTCTGAAGCTGGACACCTTGTCCACGCCCCATTTCAGGTAATTCGGAGAGTGGAAATATAAGCAGACGGCGGTTGTTGCCGATCGTCGCCACGGTGTCATCATTAGCGCCGACTTGCCACACCACGGCAAGCCTTGAACCGGGACGCAAATTCACCACCTGGCGTCCTTTTCGCGTTTCGGCGATCACGTCGGCAACCTTAGTAATGAACCCATGCCCGTCGCTTGCAGCGAGCAAAAGCCGAGTTTCGGCTCGTGCTGCAAACAGCTGAACGATGCCAACCTCACCTGGAAGGTCCACCATGAGTCGCACAGGCTCGCCAAAACCCCGGCCACCCGGGAGTTTAT
Source organism: Sphingomonadales bacterium (assembly GCA_043787435.1). GTDB lineage: Bacteria > Pseudomonadota > Alphaproteobacteria > Sphingomonadales > Sphingomonadaceae > Sphingomonas_O. Next base: position 3,935 of record JAYVVA010000466.1, read on the forward strand.
CGGCGGCGAGTGTGTAAAACCGTCCCTCAACAGCCGCTATGATGATCTTATCCGTCGTCTGCGCGTGAAGCGCAAAGGCCGCACCATCGCCTTCTTTAAACTTCGACATGTCGGCGCTGGCGAGGTCCGCATGACCCTTGAGCGCGCGGATCCAACCCTTTTGCGAGAGGATAACCGTGATCGGTTCACGCTCGATCATCGCATCGAGGGGAATATCGCGCGGCGGGGCTGCTTGCTCCACAGTCGTCCGTCGCTTGCCGAGAACAGTGTCAGGCGCATAACGTGTCTTAAGTGCCGCCAGATCTTTCTTGAGCCTCGTCTTCTGTCGGGCCGGACTTTCGATGAGCGCTGCCAGCTCGGCACGTTCCTTCGCCAGCTTGTCGCGTTCCGCGCGCAATTCCATTTCTTCGAGGCGGCGCAAGCTGCGCAGCCGCATATTGAGAATGGCCTCGGCCTGCCTGTCGTTGAGGCCGAATTCTCCCATCATCACCGGCTTCGGCTCGTCTTCGGTCCGGATGATCTCGATTACGCGATCGAGGTTGAGGAAGGCGATGATGTAGCCGTCGAGCAGCTCGGTGCGGTCGTCTATCTTGCCGACGCGGTGCTGAGCGCGGCGGACCAGCACATCGATCTGGTGGATCAGCCAAGCCTCAAGCACTGCCTTCAGGCTCATCACGCGTGGTGTACGGTCTGCGCCAAGCACATTCATGTTGAGCGGCACGCGTACTTCGAGTTCCGACATACGGAACAGGCTCTCCATGAGTACATGCGGATCGACAGCCCGGCTGCGCGGCTCGATGATGAGACGTATTTGCGCATCGCTCTCGTCGCGAACATCGGCGAGGATTGGCAGCTTGCGGTCGTTGACCAGTGCCGCCAGCGCCTCGATCAGCTTGCCCTTCTGCACGCCATAGGGAATCTCGGTGACAACCGCGATCCAAGTGCCGCGCCCTTGCTCTTCCACAGTCCAGCGCGCACGAACACGGAAACCGCCGCGCCCGGTCGCATAGGCTTGGGCGATCATCGCCGGCGTATCTACGATCAGACCCCCAGTCGGGAAATCCGGTCCGGCCACGAACCCGAGAAGGTCGGCGTCCTGCGCTCCGGGCTCGTCGATGAGATACGACGCGGCTTCGATAATCTCGGCTACATTATGCGGTGGAATGCTGGTTGCCATCCCAACGGCGATGCCGCTCGCGCCGTTCGCCAGCAGATTGGGGAATAAGCCGGGGAAGATTTCAGGCTCTTCCTCTTCACCATTATAGGTCGGCTTGAAATCGACGGTGCCGTCGTCGAGCCCCGCCATCAGGTCGATCGTTGCCTGCGTAAGTCTTGCTTCGGTGTAGCGGTACGCTGCCGCATTATCGCCGTCGATATTGCCGAAATTACCCTGCCCGTCGACCAGCGGATAGCGGAGTGCAAAATCCTGTGCCAATCTTACCATCGCGTCATAAACGGACTGATCGCCGTGCGGATGATATTTGCCGATCGTATCGCCGACGACGCGCGCGCATTTCTTGTACGCTTCGCTCGGTGACAGTTTGAGCAGACGCATCGCCCACAGCAAACGGCGATGTACGGGCTTCAACCCATCGCGCAGATCGGGCAACGACCGTGCCGTGATCGTCGACATCGCGTAAACGAGGTAGCGGTCCGAGAGCGCAATATCGAAAGGGGCATCAACGATGGCGTCAAAAGGATCGCCGGGATCGCTCAGGTCGGTGGGCATCCGACGCGCTTAGCAGGCGGTCCGGGGGATGCAATCGCGAGGGGATGCAATCGGATGTGCGGCTCCCCATCTCACGGAAGAAACCAAGGAGCCCCACTTGCATGCGGTATAATCAGCTCGGCAACACTGGCATGTTCGTTTCCGAACTCTGCCTCGGTACCATGACCTTTGGCGAAGCAGCGAGCGGGAGCATGTGGGGAGCGATCGCCGGGTTGGATCAGACAGGTGCAGACGCGATCGTCAAGCGAGCCGTGGAAGCCGGTATCAACTTCATCGACACCGCCGACGTCTATTCGAACGGCGTTTCCGAACAGATCGTGGGTGCCTCAGTCAAGAATCTGGGCATAAAACGCAGCGACGTCGTGATCGCCACCAAGGCATATGGCGCAATGGGCAGCCGCCCCAACGACAAGGGAGCATCGCGCGGCCACATCATGGACGCTATCGAAGGCAGCCTGTCGCGTCTCGGCACAGATCACATCGATCTGTACCAGATTCATGCTGACGACAGCGTGACCGCAATCGATGAAACGCTGCGTGCACTCGACGATCTCGTGACGTCAGGCAAGGTACGCTATGTGGGCGTGTCAAACTGGTCTGCGTGGAAAATCGCCAAGGCCTTGGGCCGTTCGGAGGCAAAAGGTTGGACGCGCTTCGAGACGTTGCAGGCATATTACACGATTGCTGGGCGCGATCTGGAACGAGACATCGTGCCGTTGCTCACGTCGGAACGACTAGGTCTGATGGTTTGGTCGCCGCTTGCGGGTGGGCTGTTGTCGGGCAAATACGAGCGCAACTCGGCAAACGTGGAGGGTCGTCGCGCCGCCTTCGATTTTCCGCCAGTCGACAAGGAGCGCGCGTTCGATTGCATTGACGCCATGCGCCCGATTGCCGAAGCGCATGGCGCGACGGTTGCCCAGATAGCGCTCGCCTGGCTGCTGCATCAACCCGTCGTAACAACCGTCATCATCGGTGCAAAGCGCCAGGAGCAGCTCGAGGATAATTTGAGAGCAGTCACCGTGCGACTGTCGCCCGAAGACCTCGCAATTCTCGACAAAGTCAGTCGATTGCCGCTCGAATACCCAGCTTGGATGCATGCGATGCAGGGCGCAACCCGCCGTCCGGAGCCGTTCGTGCCCAAAGCGGACTGACGGCATCAGTAAATGGTTGAATGAGGGACCCGTGCACGCTGTGCGGGTCGCCAACGCCCTCGACACCAAAGGTCAGCGCTTCGCGCTTCATCTGCGGAATATACAGGGTGCCCGCTACCCAATCGAACACCGCCAGGACGCCGCCAAAATTTCGGTCGTGATGCTCAAGCGCGGACGAATGGTGGATTTGGTGGTGCGCCGGGCTGAGGATAGTCCGTCCCCATATACCACCCCAAGCGATCCAGGCGTGCGAATGATGAAGGTGTTTAATCGTCATCAGCCCCGCAATCGTCAAGACATTCGCTCCCGCCACCGTCGAGGGCGAAATCCCCGCACCGACCAGCCAGTGCATCGCACCTGAGCCCGCGCCCGTCACGAGCGCGACGATGTTATAGAATATGATGTTGTCGACCGGATGGACGCGAAAGACAGTCAGCGGCGATAGCGCTTCGGCACTATGATGCACTTTGTGGAACGCCCACAGCAGTGGAACCTTGTGTTTGAGCAAATGATCAAGCCAATAGGCGAACTCGTAAGCGAGCCAGAGAGCAAGCGTCATCGACGCCACCGCAAGCCATTGGGGCATCCCAAGCTCCAGCGGCTGCCCGAGAGCGCGCCCTGCTGCGTCGGCCACCCCCAGATAAGACATCACGGCCCAGTCAAATAGCGCAGCGCTCGCGAAGACCGACAACAAGGTGAAGCCGACATCGGCCCGAGCCGATGCGCACAACAAGCGATTTCGAGGGAACATTGCCCGCGCCATTGCCCGCACGGAAACTTGACGGCCGTTACGCTTCGCCAGCGCCACACCCACTGCAATCAAGAGCGCCGCCGACAATGACCAGATCGACAGAAACGAGCTGGGCAAGAGCAGTGCACCAGCCACGTGGTCGACTATCGAGCGTGCGAAATCGTGGATCATTGTCTCCGGGATAGCTCGATGGGGTAAACCAGTCGTCAACGTCAAAAACTTGCCAAGGTCTCAGTTTCGATTCCCGCGACGAGTTGGGTCTGCCCGCAAGACCGAGGCGGCAATTCAAACACAGCAGGCGGGACTTTCTAGGGATCTTGGCCGGCTCCGTTGACCGGTCTGCAGTCTCACCGTCGATGAAAGGCGTGATGACAGGCTACACACGGAAACGACCCTGAAGCGAGTGGTGGCACTTATGCTCGGCTTTGTACGCGGCGCAACTGCTTGGTTCCTCAGGTCGAAGCGAACTTGTAACCGCAACGGCCGCGTTCGATGATTCAGTTGTGACCACCGTCATTGTTCAGGATGACGCATCGGAGCAGGCACTTCGGATGACGTCGTCGTCAGTGTGTGGTGAGGCCGGGCGCGGCGGGTTTCTAGGGTGCGGCGCATGATTGCGCCGCCTGTCGCTCTCGGTGTCGGCCTGATAATGCCAAGCCAACTATCCTCACGTCGTGAAGACTGACCAATTCATCGCGGCAGCGAGGTGCTCCAGCGCCTCGCTGCCAAGTTTCGAATTGCCCCGGTGGTTCAGCCCCGGTGACCATACGGTGATGCTCGCCTTGCCGGGCACTATGGCAAGAATGCCCCCACCCACGCCCGATTTCCCAGGAATGCCAACGCGGAAAGCGAACTCGCCCGAGCCGTCGTAATGGCCGCAAGTCAGCATGAGTGACAGGATGCGCCGCGCCCTCATTGCCGTCACGACAGCGTGTCCTGTGTCGGGGTGAACCCCCTCGAGCATCAAATAGCGTCCGGCCATTGCCAGCTGACGGCATGACATCGCGATCGCACACTGATGAAAGTAAACCTTGAGTGCGTCCTCGACGCCGTGTTCGATATTGCCGAACGAGTGCATGTAGTTGGCGAGCGCGATATTGCGAAAGCCGGTCGCCGCTTCTGAATTGGCGACGTCGCTGTCTATGAACACGGTTTGGTCACTGCAAAGGGAGCGCACAAAGCGCACGATATCGCCGATCGCATCGCGGGGCCCGCCCCCGCCCAACACCACATCGCTGACTACGATAGCTCCGGCATTTATAAACGGATTGCGCGGAATGCCCTTCTCTGCCTCCAGTTGGACGACTGAATTAAAGGCAGTGCCGGACGGCTCGACACCGACACGCCGCCACAAATTGGCCCCGACTTTTCCGAGCGCAAGCGTCAGCGCAAATACTTTCGAGACAGACTGGATCGAGAATGGCTCGTCGGCATCTCCGCCTGTGTGAACAGCGCCATCTGCTGTGACGACAGCGATGCCAAAACGTGCAGGGTTAATCCGCCCCAGCGACGGGATATAGTCGGCAACCTTGCCGCGATCGACCACCGTCGCCGCATGATCAACGATCTCTGCGACCGCCGTTGCCAGCGGATCGCTCAAGCTTGTGCCCGCCCTATGCCGATGCGCGCCAGTTCGCGGTCCCTGTCGATAAACTGATGCTTGAGTGCCCCACCCACGTGGAGAAAAAACAACAGATAGAGAATTTTTCCGGAAATTTCGTGCGCCGTGCCAAAAAAGTCGTGCACGTGCTTCTTCGTGACCGGATCGAGCGTCATGACCCACCCGATCCGAGGCCATTCGAAAAGGCCGAACCAAAAATTAGGATGGCTCGCCGCATCCTTATAGGCCGAATCCATAATCCAGCCGCTCAGGGGAAGCGCAAACATGATGAGATAAAGCCCGGTATGTACCCAACGCGCGGCCTGCTTTTCCCACGATTTATGGTGCGCGGGCAGTGGCGGCGCGGGGTGTGTCAACCGCCACAGAAGCCGCATCGTCACCAAGCCAAGAATTGTAATCCCGATGGTTTTATGGTTATTGATCAGCGGCCGCACATGTTCATTGGCGACATTGGGCCAAACCCAAGCAAGCCCCACATTCACAATGATCAGCAGGCCGATGATCCAGTGCAGCGCAATTGCGACGCCATTATAGCGCGTGTTGGCCATCCGTTCGGCTCCCGTTAATTTTGGTCACAGCTAAGAATGTTTTTAATCTAGCGCTAGTGCGCGGCGGGTCCAGCACCCATGTCGCGCCCTTCGACCAAAGGCTTTCTGCTTGTCCTCTGCTTTAACCCAAACATTCGATGCTTTGTCACCACGCCTGAACCCGCCACACCGCGCTTGGCGCGGCATGGCGATCTGGGGCGCCGCGGTTGCGGTGTTCATCGCGCTGTTCGCACAGGGATTTATCAGGACGGGTGCCGGTGCATGGGCAGTCGGCATCGCCTATATTATGTATGACACTCTCTTGTTGATGTTCGTCGCACGGCAAACGCAGGCGATTGGCGCTACGCGCGTACTTGCGGCGCCGCCGCGTCTTCGTGTTGGCGTTGTTATTGCTGCATATAATGAAGCTGCCGTCCTTGAGGCCACCATTCAAGCGCTGCAGCGGCAGGATGTGCCGCCCGATCTGATCATTGTCGCCGATGACGGATCGGACGATGATACCGCGGGCGTCCTTGGCAGAGTATATGGCCTGACCGCCCCAGCGCTGGGTATGATCAGTGCTCCCGCCCCCGCCGACGCGACCATCCGCTGGCTGCATCTGTCCCGGGGCGGCAAGGCACGCGCACTCAACATCGCCGTTGGCTTCGTCGATTGCGACGTGCTGGTTACGGTCGATGCCGATACCCTGCTCGAACCCAGCGCGCTGTCAGCAATGCGAACAGCGTTCGAGTGCGAGCCGCAGCTTGCGGCCGCCACTGGTGTCCTGCGCCCGACCTGTCCACCGACGATATCGGGTCGCCTGTTCCAATGGTTCCAGACCTATGAATACGTCCGTAACTTTCTGTCGCGCTATGCGTGGATGGAAGCGCACAGCCTTCTGCTCATCTCGGGGGCGTTTGCAGGTTTCCGACGCGAGGCGCTGGTCGCTATCGGCGGGTTTGATCCTGAATGTCTGGTTGAGGACTACGAGGTCATGCACCGGCTTCACCGCTTCGGCGTCGACCATTGTCTCGGTTGGGAGGTGCGCGTCATCGGCGCGGCGTTCGCAACGACGGACAGCCCGGCCACGCTTCTGACGTTCTTGCGACAGCGTAGGCGCTGGTTTGCGGGGTTCCTGCAGACGCAATTGTGGAACCGAGACATGATCGGCAACCCAAAATACCGAACGCTTGGTATGTCGATGCTGCCAATCAAGGCACTGGACACCGTTCAGCCGCTTTATGGTCTCGCTGCGTTCGGGCTTTTGGTCGCCTTCGTCGTCGTCGGGCTCAAGACCGGAAATTTCAACATCATTTGGCCGGTGCTGATCGCGATGCTCGTCAAGGTAATAATCGATCTTGGATGGCTGCTGCGCTCGCTGCTGCTCTACAAGCGCTGGACGGGACAGGACGAGGGTCTGTCGATCAAAGGCGCGCTGCTCGCAGCGGTCGTTGAACCTGTGACATTCCAGCTTTTGCGTCACGCGGGCGCCGCCTGGGGATGGTGGGTCTTCTTGACGGGCCGCCAAGTTTGGGGCGCAAATGCGCGCGTTGCAAGGCACTAGCCAGTCGAGCTGTAACCTCCGATCTCACCGACAAAGTCGCCGTCGGCACTGGACAAATACGGACCGGTAGACTGGCCCGCCAATATGACAGTCTCGTCCTCGTCGCGCGCGAGGCCGCGTCCATCGGCGAAACGTCACAAATCGGCGTTTGCGAACGAAGCGAAGAGCGGAGCACGAGCACGAGCACGACCACAAGCCCGAGCACCAAAATCTTAGCAATCGGGTCGTCAATACAATTGTACAACGAGGTTCGGCGCGTCGATTGATCGGAGACGACTGCCTCATCTTCGAGCGGTTCCTGACGCGCCAGGACGACGGGATCGTCATCGCGCCTTGCACCGAGCACATGGACGCGATGAGAACTGGCGTCGTGCACCTGCCGGTCGTGGGGGAATAGGCGAGCAGCCGATCAGTTGCCGCGCGGTTTTTTTCCCCGGCATGCTGCCCCTATTATCCGTGCGGGCGGGGCTTCAGGCACGAGGATTCACCGGAATGTCAGCGCAGGACAAGTCCACAGTTTGTGATCAACGATCCGCCGTCGCCCTTAACCGGTTCCACCCGCGTTGCGTACGCCCGTGTTGGTCGCTATATCTTCCTCAAGCCCCGGCCCGCGCGCTTGTAGCTAGCGCGTTTGCCGGGGCATTGCGCTTTTAGACTTCAGGAACCGCCCATGACCCGCCGCCGTCAGATTTACGAAGGCAAGGCCAAGATCCTCTACGAAGGGCCCGAGCCCGGCACGCTGATCCAGTATTTCAAGGATGATGCGACCGCGTTTAATGCCCAGAAAAAGGGAACGATCAATGGCAAGGGTGTGCTGAACAACCGGATTTCAGAACACATATTTACCCTTCTGGGTAATATCGGTGTGCCGCACCATTTCATGCGTCGCTTGAACATGCGCGAGCAGCTGATACGCCAAGTCGAAATTATTCCGATCGAAGTCGTCGTGCGCAACGTCGCCGCCGGCTCGATCTCGACGCGGCTTGGGATTGAAGAGGGCACACAACTGCCCCGCACAATCATCGAATATTATTACAAGGATGATGCCCTTGGTGATCCGATGATTACCGATGAACACATCGCGGCGTTCGGTTGGGCATCGCAGGACGAGATGCACGACATCGCAGACATGGCGATCCGTACCAACGATTTCCTGTGCGGCCTTTTTGCTGGGATCGGCATCAAGCTTGTCGATTTCAAGCTCGAATTCGGTCGCATCTGGGACAACGACTATAGTCGCGTGATCCTCGCTGACGAGATCAGCCCCGATGGATGCCGCTTGTGGGACATGGTCACCAACGAAAAACTCGACAAGGACCGTTTCCGTCGCGATCTGGGGGGCGAAGTCGAGGCCTATCAGGAAGTGGCGCGACGCTTGGGTCTGTTGCCCGAAGGCGCCGATAACGTCGTGCTGGACCTTGATGCACAGCGAAAGAAGCGCGGACGTTAAACCGCAAGGTCCAGCATTGAAACGGGCATAATTCGTCACCGATTTTAGCAACGCGTTAACCATTGCGGCGTAACTCCATTGGGACAGCCACCCAGCCCTCTGGAGCAAGACCGATGCGCAATATTGCAATCCTGTTGACGGCAACGGCGCTTGCCGCGTGCGGAGGTGACGCCCAAAGTGTTAGCGGGACCGCAACGGTCGGCGGCTCGACCGCGGGTACCACCACGACAAGCTCATCGGACCCTTATACCCAGTTTGCCGCGCCCACCGTGGCGAAAACTTATTCGGGCATCGGCGGTAGCCAAGCATTCGACTATGTTACCGATTTGCGCTTCTGCTGCGGGCAACAAGCGCAGACGTTTGGTGCGAACACGTCGACGGTTCGATCGAGCGGTATTTCGATCAGCTATGACCCGTCAAACGCGGTATTCACTCTGCTCGTCAAGGACCCCAACTCAGGCGCAAGTACCGAAACGCGTTTTCAGGATCCGGCGGCGCGTACCAATTTCGGTGGAGCGGTCGAGCCACAATGGGGCGTACCAAATCTCGCCAACACCAATTATCACTATCTTCAAGCCGGCGATGGTAACCCGCTGTCGCCATATAGTTCATCGGGTGCGGGCCTGACTTCGCCCGGGACCAATAGCTACCCTGTCGATGGCCAGTCGGGCTCGACCTATCAGTCGACCGACCTGTTCTATGAAACCCCCACGACTACCGGGACAGGCACGAGCACGCGCTATGTCTCATTGGCGGGCTACATACGCAATTCTTTGAGCTGGGCTGATCTCCCGCTCAGTAACGGCGGCAGCACCAAGCAGATGAAGTGGCATCTAGAGCGCGGCGCCTTCGCCTATGGAATGCTGACCGACCCGGCAGCAGTACCCAAAACTGGTACTGGTACGTACACGGGCACGATGTTGGCGACGATGGTCTACAACCCGACGATCGACGGCAGCTATGGCGCCGTGCTCCCGACCTATTTCCAATGGATCGAGGGAACGTCAACGACTACAGTAAACTTTGCCACCAGCGCAGTCACACTTGGCCTCGCAGGCACCGCGACAGGCCCTGCTATAGACTACGCACAGCTTCACGACCCTACTACAGGCGCCTTTACAGGAATCCAGCCTTACGCCGGTTCGACGGCATCCACGATTGCAGCGGGAACCAGCTTTATCGCGAGCGGCACAGCGACGATCAACCTCGTAAACACCGGAGGTTTTACCGGGCAAATTGCATCGGCCAGCTTCGGCGCGACGACCAACGGCGCACCGACCGCCATCAATATCGCTGGATCGACCATCAACGGCGCTTTCTTCGGCCCAGCCGCCGAGGAAGTCGGAGGCGGCTTCCACATTGTCGGCGGCACTCCGGATCAGCGCATCGACATTGTCGGCGGCTTCAAGGGAAAGAAACCCTAACGTGCGGCGGGCCCACGGCCTGCTGCTTGCCTCCGCTTTCCTTGCCTGGGCTCCCCTTTCCGCCGAGCCCTTGGCAGAGATGTGCGCGAGCGGCACTTGCGCCATCCAGCTAACGGCGAGGGAAATGCTCGCGCGGGCGTCGATGCTCGTTCAAGCACGGCGTTTCGACGAAGCGAGGCCGATCATTGCCGCGCTCGACGCCGCGCCAGGCATCGCCATGGAAACCCATTTCCTGTCGGGATATGTTGCGGTCGAAACTGGCGACATCGCCACCGCCGTCAAACAATTCCGTGCCTCATTGGCCATCGATCCAAAACAGACACGGGTCCGTTTGGAGTTGGCTCGTGCCCTTATGCTGGAAGGGAAGGATGGCAGCGCGAGTTATCATTTCCGGCTTGCCGCCGAGGATGAAACGATCAG
>JAYVVA010000467.1:0-2236 GCA_043787435.1 Sphingomonadales bacterium
ATTGGCCAAATTCACGCGCCACAAAGAGCGCGTGGAGGCAAAACACACGGTCGACGCCGCACTACGCCCCGTTTTTCCACCTGCGCAGAGCTTCCTTAAATATAATCTGACATCAAAAGTTAGTGTGAGGCATTCGTTAAACAGTCCGGCCGGTTGAAGTCTGGGCCGGCCGAATGCCAAATTGACCAGGGGCCGTGCAACTTTTGGCGCCACCGGCTATTCGGTCAGCGATGTTGAAGGTCGCAAGCTATAATATTCGCAAGGCGATCGGTACCGACCGGCGCCGAGCACCGCTCCGTATCCTGGACGTGCTTAACGAAATCGACGCCGATGTAGTCGCACTGCAGGAAGCGGACCGCCGTTTTGGCGCACGACTCGCCGCACTGCCGATGACCATGATCGAGCATCACTCGCCATATTTCGTCGTAGATGTTGCCGCGCGCGCCGGCAGTATCGGTTGGCACGGGAACGCCCTGCTCGTCCGAAAGGGAACGCGTGTCGACCATGTTGGACGCGTGACCCTGCCGACACTCGAACCACGCGGCGCGGTCATGGCCGACTTGGAGATCGACGGCACCCAATTACGAGTTTTAGGTATGCATCTTGATTTGTCAGGACTGCATCGACGGCGGCAGGGACACGCCATCACTGCGGCACTGGCCGAGCGCGATCCGCGCCCGACGGTAATCATGGGCGACACCAATGAATGGCGACCCCATGCGGGCTGCTTGGTCGATTTTGCACGACTGTTTCGCATTGCCCCGACAGGGGCGAGCTACCACAGTCGGCGCCCCGTCGGGCGTCTTGACCGCATCATGGTCGACCACGACACACGAATCTTGGCGTGCGGGGTACATCACAGTCAGCTGGCGACGCGCGCCAGCGACCATTTGCCCGTGTGGGCCGATGTAGAACTGTCGGACAACACACGCTAACGCAGACCTTAATGCAGATTTCAGACCTTCGCATCGCGCTTACGAGCGGCAACTATAACTACGTACGGGACGGCGCGAACCGGTCGCTGAACAATCTTGTCGGCTGGTTACTTGCCAAAGGGGCCGCGGTGAGAGTCTATTCGCCAGTCGTCGAGCACCCGGCGTTCCCGCCGACAGGTGATCTGGTTGGTGTACCGTCTCTTCCGGTGCCGTTCCGTCCGGAGTATCGAGTCGCCATGGGGCTCGGACCGGTGCGTCCGGATGTAGAGGCATTCCGCCCCAATTTGATCCACGTCTCGTCACCCGAGTTCCTCGGTCACAGCGCCGTGCGATATGCCAAGGCGCACGGTCTCCCCGTCGTCGCATCGGTGCACACACGTTTCGATACATATTTGCACTACTATAACCTCGGCTTTGTCGCGCCGATCGTGACCGCGGGGATGCGCCGGTTCTATCGAAAGTGCGACGCCATCGTCGCGCCGTCCGAATCGTTCGCCGATGTGTTGCGCGCGGAACGGATGAATTTCGACATTGGCATCTGGTCGCGCGGGATCGACCGGACCGTTTTCAATCCTAGGGCACGCAGCCTCGACTGGCGGCGGTCTCTGGGGATTGCCGACGACGATTTCGTCATCGCGTTTTTCGGGCGGATAGTGTTTGAAAAAGGTATCGACGTGTTCGGGGATGTCATCGTCGAACTCAAGAGACGCGGCGTTGTCCATAAGGTTCTGGTCATCGGCGACGGGCCGGCACGCGACAGCTTTGCAGAAAAGGTGCCCGACGCAATTTTTGCCGGGCATCAGGCCGGAGCCGATTTGGGGCGAGCGATCGCATCGGCCGATCTACTGCTTCAACCCAGCGTCACCGAAACTTTCGGGAATGTGACCTCGGAAGCAATGGCGTGCGCCCTGCCCGTCGTAGGCGCGAATGCGACGGGGACATCCAGTCTGGTGAGGGACGGTGTTACCGGTGTGCTCGTAGCGCCGCGTGATATCGCGGCCTATTCCGATGCCATTGAGCACTACGCCAGCAGCCGCGGCACCGCTCGCGCTGCCGGGGTCGCTGGTGCGAGGATCGCGGACGGCTACACCTGGGATGCGGTCAATGGCGCGCTGGCGACGAAATATCTGGATGTCATCGCTCGTCGCATGGCTCATACCAGGACTTGCTGATCATAACTTATGAGCCCAATCGCGGTGTCTGTTGGAGGTGATTTTGCCAGGCTGGGCGACGAGCTTGTTCGAGGCATCGCAGCAGTGGTCGACAATTTCATCGTAGGTCTCGAAGACGCGATTTGAGAG
>JAYVVA010000468.1:0-3948 GCA_043787435.1 Sphingomonadales bacterium
GAACTGGAGCCGTGACTGGCGACGCGATGACCGGTACGACTGGCAGCGCTATCGGTATTCGAACCGTTACCTGTTCCAGGCCGAGCGTTATTATGCCCCTTATGGCTGGGACTACGGCTATCGCCGCTTCTCGATAGGGTACACGCTGTCGACCCTTTTGTTTGACCAACAATATTGGATCGATGACCCCTACAGCTATCGTCTGCCGCCAGTTTACGGCCCTTATCGCTGGGTGCGTTATTACGACGACGTGCTGCTCGTTGATTTGAGGTCGGGACGGGTCGTGGATAAGATCTACGATTTCTTTGACTGACATTTGCGGCTGGAAAAACAGCTTCGCCTTGGCCTATCCCTTCGTCCGACTGGATGAGGGGATAGCATGTCCGACACACGGCTGACTGAAATCGGGAAGCAGGTTTCGTCGCGTTTGAAACGCACAGATGGCGTGAGCGTGGTGAACGGGATCGGCCTCGACGTTTATGTCCGCCAGAACTTTCTGACACCGCATGAATGTGGCGGGCTCGTCGCGATGATCGATGCCGACCGCAAGCCTTCGGGCATCTTGTCCTCCGATCCCGACCCTGAATTTCGGACGTCAGAAAGCTGCGACCTTGATCGGTGGCATCCGTTCGTGGATGGTATAGATGCCCGCATCTGCACGATGATGGGCCTGAAGGCGCGACAGGGCGAAACGCTGCAGGGACAACGCTATGCCGTGGGACAGCGGTTCAAGGCGCACCATGATTACTTCCACGACAGCCAGCCCTATTGGATCGAAGAGAAGACACGTGGCGGACAACGATGCTGGACTGCGATGATCTACCTCGATGAGCCCGCGGGCGGCGGCGAAACCTGGTTCAGTTCAGCAGGATTCAAGGTAACCCCGCGCACCGGCATGCTGCTCGCGTGGAACAACATCGACAGCGCAGGTCTACCGAACCCGCAAACACTTCATGAGAGTCTGCCCGTAACGGCGGGCATCAAGAACATCGTGACGAAATGGTACCGCGAACGCTTCTGGTTGTGATTGCAAACCTGTCGGGCGGCTGACTCGCCCGTTCCCGCGTTCCTCAGTGGCTGCATCCTGTCTGGTGAATCGTTCAGCGATGAACGTTTGAAGGAGTAGAGTTGTGCATAGGATCCCTCAAAAAGCCGTTCTGGCCGGGTTGGTTGCCGCGACCCTCGTGCCGGTGGCAGCGCAAGCCCGGGAAACCCGTATGATCATGGCGACATGCAACGCAACCGCCAGGACCAGCGCGACGTGCACCGCGACGACCGCGGCGTTGGCCAGCGTCAGGTCCGGAAGGACCGCCGCGACGCGAACGGAGCGCGGCAGGAATATCGCCGAGACTTTCGTGACGCTAGTCGCGACTGGGGTCGCGATGATTGGCGTCAGTATCGCGGCCAGAAACGCGCTATCTATCGCGGCGTTGGTTGGCATTCCGACTTCGGGTATCAGACATTTCGTCCCGGCATTCGGATCAGCCTGGGCTATTACGCGCCGCGCTATCTTCTTAACGATTACGCTCGTTGCCGCTTGCCGCGGCCCGGCTGGAACCAGCGCTGGTGCGTCACTATAACGACGTGCTCCTCATCGATGTGAGGCGCGTGATCGCCATCGACGTTATCCGAACATTCTGCTGGTAGTTCGCACGGGCCCTGCGTGGAAGCGCTGGCCCGGCTTGTGAATCATGGCAGCCGTGATAGCGAGTCAACACACTTGCCCGGGAGTTCTGTCATGCGTTCATATCTTGTCTCAACAGCCATCTCGCTGTCCGCTCTTGCCACGCCGCTTGCAGCGGCGGCGCCGGCAACGACCCCGGCTGTTGCAATGCACAAATTATTCACTGACAGCGATGAGGCCAGTCTCAAACGTCAGCCGATCAATGCCCTGTTCCGCGGTGACCTGCGCTATGCGGACCAGCTCGGCGATTTGTATTCCGACGCTGCAACCGAGGCGAATTATCGGGCCGACAAGGCCAATCTGGCCGTCCTTGCCCAAATAGACCGCACCAAGCTGAACGCCATCGACTGCATTGCGTACGACACGTTCAAACGAAATACCGAGCTCGACATGATGGGGCTGACGCCGTCGATGCGGCTGCTGCGCGATGTCCGGCCCATTGACCATTTCTTCGGCGCCCAGACCTGGTATCCTGACGTTTCGTCAGGCCAGGGTGCCGCACCATTCAAGACTGTTCTCGATTACGAGAACAACATCAAGCGCCACCGCCAGTTCGCATCTCAGCTGGACATTGCCATCGCCCGCTTTCGCGAAGGGATGAAGTCGGGCGTAACCCAGCCCAAACTCGTCGTGCGCAACGTCATCGATCAGCTCGACCTGCAGATCAAGGGCGGCGTTGAAGGATCGGCCTATATGGGACCGCTCAAAAGCTTTCCCGCCGGTTTCTCGGACGTCGACAAGGCGCGACTCAAGGCAGAAACAACCGGGGCGGTGCGCGACGCGATCTTCCCCGCCTATGTGCGGTTACGCGATTTTTTGCGTGATGAGTACCTACCGGTCGCGCGCGAAGGCGTCGGCCTCGTTTATATGAAAGGCGGGCCTGAGCTGTATCGCTATCTGATCGAATCAAATACGACCCTGCCGCTCAGCACCGATTACGTTCACAACCTTGGCCTGTCGGAAGTCGCCCGGATCAGCCGCGAAATGGAGACGATCAAGACGCAGGTTGGTTTTAAGGGAACGCTTGCCGAATTCTTCGAGGATCAGCGAACAAATCCCACGTTCAAATTCGCGTCGAAAGAAGAGATGCGCGACACCTTTATTGCCATTGGCAAGCGCGTCGATCTACGCGTTGGCGAACAGTTTTCGACGATCCCCAAGACGCGGCTCGAAATCCGACCGGTCCCCCAATATCGCGAAAAGACCGATGCGGGCGGCAGTTACAATCAGGGAACGCCAGACGGGGCGCGGCCCGGCGTCTTCTATTACAACAGCTATGACCTACCGTCTCGCCAAAAACCCGAAAGCGAGACGCTGTATCTGCACGAAGCGGTGCCTGGACACCATTTCCAGATCAGCCTTGCTCAGGAGAATACGGCGTTGCCGCCCTTCATGCGGTTCGGTGGCAATACCGCATTTGCCGAAGGCTGGGCGCTCTATGCCGAGACGTTGTGGCAGCCGCTGGGCATGGAGACCGACCCCTATCAAAGGTTCGGCGGGCTGAACGATGAAATGCTCCGCGCGATGCGTCTGGTCGTCGACAGCGGCATCCATGCCAAGGGGTGGACGCGCGATCAGGCCATCGATTACATGCTGAGCCATTCAGGTATGGGCCGCACCGATGCCGTGGCTGAGGTGGAACGTTATATTGCGATTCCGGGTCAGGCGCTGGCCTACAAAATCGGGCAGCTTACGATTCTGAGGCTGAAGGCAAAGGCGCAAACGGCGCTGGGGGCGAAGTTTGACCCGAAGAAATTCCATGCCCAAGTATTGATGACCGGAGCGCTGCCGATGACCGTTCTCGAAGCGAAAATCCAAGATTGGATCAAGAGCGGCGGTCAATAGGCGGATGGATTGCGCGACGAAAATCCGCCCTTTTGCGTGGCGCTGCCCTACAAACATGAAAAAGGCCGCTGGAGCGCCTTACGCTCCAGCGACCCTTTGCATGGTCAACGGCCGGAGATGAAATCTCGAGCCCGGGAGACCATGGCGGCGTCGTAACTGGATGAGTTACCAGGCCGCTTGCTCCCGAACGAAATTCTCCGACCTTTGTGCTGAACCATGAGACATCGGATCACCTCCCTTCGCTAAAAGCCCGTAGCTATTAGCAGCTACGAGATAGAATCTGGATTATACCGAGTCTGCAATCAAGGACTTGTAGAAAAAAAATTTTAGCCGTCACAATTAGGACCTCGGGCTTAGCTTTGGCAGATTGGTCGCGCGCCCGCCAAACGCGTGGCTGCGAGCGCCGAGACTCGGCGTCA
>JAYVVA010000469.1:0-4314 GCA_043787435.1 Sphingomonadales bacterium
ATCCCGGAATGGAGCGTGTCGAGCTCGGCTACCATTTCGCACGACCTTACGGAATCGCTGAGCGCTTATTTGCGGGGTGAGTTCGACTACACGAGCGACGTCCAGCTAACCGAGACGACGCCGACGCAATATGGCACTTCGGGAAGCAGTAACGTTAACGCAAGTGTCGGTTTCATCGACGCGGTCGCCAAGCTCGAAGTCATGGCCTGGGTTCGCAATCTGACGAATGATCACGCACTAATTGCTACCTTCCCAACCGTAGCTCAGTCGGGAAGTTATAGCGGCTACCCGGTGCAGCCCCGCATGTACGGCGTCACGTTACGCAAGACGTTCTAATTCGCAGCGCGGGGTATTGCTACAAACATTGGGGTACACATGCCTGAGGCCGACCTTTCGACCGTTGAATACGAGAAGTTGCGTACGCGTTATCGTGAGGAGCGCGAGCGCCGGGAGCGGGCCAGCGCGCGTCAGTACCGCGACGTTGCCGACGGCCTCGGCCACCTCGTGGTCGACCCTTACACGACAATAAGCCCCCGAGCGCCGCTGACCGACAGCGTCGATGTTTTGATTGTCGGCGGCGGCTTTGGCGGATTACTCACGGCGGCGCGGTTGCGCGAAGCGGGCGTTGAAAAAGTCCGGATTGTCGAAGTGGGCGGGGACGTCGGTGGAACCTGGTATTGGAACCGGTATCCAGGTGCTGCGTGCGACGTTGAAAGTTACATCTATTTTCCACTGCTGGAAGAGACTGGGTACATGCCCGTCGAGCGGTATTCGAAGGCTGAGGAAATTCGGCAGCATTGTCGTCGGATCGCCGACCATTTCGAAATATATAATCAGGCAGTGTTCTCGACGCAGGTCACCCGAATGACGTGGGACGGCAAGGCGGCAAACTGGCGTGTAGAAACCGACCGCGGGGACGATATGCTCGCCAAATTCGTGGTGCTGACGACAGGGCCGCTCAACCGGCCAAAGTTACCTGCGATCCCTGGCATCGAGAGCTTCAAGGGTCACAGCTTTCACACCAGCCGTTGGGATTATGGGTATACGGGTGGTAGCGCTTCGGCACCGATGACCGGGCTTGCGGACAAGCGCGTCGCAATCATCGGTACAGGAGCCACCGCTGTACAGGCCGTGCCGCCGCTCGCAAAAGCAGCAAAATATCTCTCCGTATTCCAGCGTACCCCATCATCAGTTGACGCACGCAACAACGCTCCAACAGATGCTGCTTGGGTCGCGAGCCTGCAGCCAGGCTGGCAGCAAAAACGCATCGAGAGCTTTACCTGCCAATTCACCGGCGATCTGCACGTCGAGGATCTCGTTGGTGACGGCTGGACGGTTTTGGCAAAAGCGGTACGCGCAAAATTGGGCGCAGACCCCACTGCAGATGCGGGCCAGCTGCTCGAGCAGGCTGATCTGGAAACGATGGTCCGCGTTCGCGCGCGCATAGATGCGATCGTCGACGACCCTGCGACCGCTGACGCTCTGAAGCCTTGGTTCAGTCTGTTCTGCAAGCGGCCGTGTTTTCACGATGAATATCTGCAGAGTTTCAATCGGTCGAACGTCAGTCTTGTCGATACGCAAGGTAAAGGCGTCGAACGGATTACTGAGAAGTCGCTTGTGGTCGATGGCACCGAGTATCAGACCGACTGCCTAATTTTTGCTACTGGCTTCGAGACGTCGACCGATTTTTCGAAGCGGTCTGGCTTCGAAGTAATCGGCGTCGGCGGGAAAGCGTTGCACGACAAATGGGCGGACGGGATGATTTCCCTGCACGGCTTGCACAGTCGAGGTTTTCCCAATTGCTTCGTGATCAGTCATTCACAATCAGGCATGTCTGTAAATTTCCCTCATATGCTGGACGAACAGTCGAAACATCTCGCTTACATGATCGCTGAATGCGCCAAGCGCGGAATCGCGAAGATCGAGGCAACGGCAGACGCGGAGCATCATTGGGTTGAGACGGTCCTCGGAATGAGCGGCGCACGCCGAAAGTTCCTCGAGCAATGCACGCCAGGGTTCTACAACAACGAGGGGCGCACCTCGGCTGTCGCCGACCGCAACGCGCCTTACGGAGCGGGGCCGATGGCCTTTATCAAGTTACTGCGCGAGTGGCGCGAAGCGGATGATTTCGCGGGGCTCGAGCTCGACGGCCGACACGCACGTGGACAAAAGGAAAATACGAATGCCTAAAAGCCAGGGACGCAAGTCCGTCTTCATCACCGGGGCAGCTTCGGGCATGGGGCGTGAGACTGCGCTCCGGTTTGCGCGCGAAGGCTGGTTCATTGGCGCCTTTGACGTCAATCAAGCTGGCCTTAATGCGCTCGAGAAAGAAATCGGTGCCGAAAATGGGCACTTCGCCCTGCTCGACGTCACCAGCGCACCTGCTTTTGAAGCAGCGATTGCCTCTTTTGCCGTGGATACCGGTGGCACGCTCGACATACTAATGAACAATGCCGGGATCGCGGTGGAGGGCCTGTTCGACGAAATCTCGTGGGACGAGGTCATGAAGGTTATCAACGTCAATCTGATCGGCGTGATGATCGGCATTCGTGCAGGTGTCCCTCTGCTTAAGGCAACACCAGGGTCGCTGTGCCTGACGACCTCATCCTCGTCGGCGATCTGGGGAACTGGCGGTATCGCTGTTTATTCTGCCACAAAACACGCCGTCCGCGGGCTTACCGAGGCACTGTCGGTCGAATTCATGCGGTTTGGCGTGCGCGCTGCTGACTTGCTTCCTGGTCTCATCGATACGCCAATCCTTGGCGATCAAATGCGGGAAATGGCGCCAAAGCAGGGCATGTGGCGGGTAACGCCCGCCTCCGAGGTCGCCGATGCAGCCTGGGCAGCGTATCACAGTGATAAGCTCCACTGGTACGTGCCTGCTGAACTCATCGATTTCGACCTCGAAGTAACGAGTTTTCCAGAACGCGTTCGCGACGAGCGAGCGCGTATGTTCGGGTTTGTTTCATAAGGCCTTTTTTTGTGAGGTCGCGCGGTGCGCGGCCTCTTTTTGGTTAGAATTGACTGCAGCGAGGACTATGCCATGTCGATCATCGATAGCCCCAAGATGAACACCGATGCGCCGGGCGATGCGCAGGCGATCGCGTCCCTGCGTGCGGCATTCGATACCCAACGCGCAGCGTTTGCGGCCGACCGTAATCCGACATTCGCAGATCGCAAAGCAAGGCTGGAGGCGCTGATCGCAATGATGGTCGGCAATCGCGAGCGGATCAGCACTGCGATCGCCTCTGATTTCGGCGCGCATCCCGTCCCAGCTTCGGATCTGATTGAAGTCCTCGGCGTGGTAGGACGCGCTCAATACGTGCTTGAGCACCTCGAGGAATGGATGGCACCCTCGGTGCGTCCCACTGATACGGCAATGTTTGGCAACGCGCAGGCTTACGTGCGCTACCAGCCAAAGGGGGTTGTCGGTAACATCGTGCCGTGGAACTTCCCTTTTGATCTGTCGGTCGGGCCCATGGTTGAGATGCTTGCTGCGGGGAACAGGGTGCTGATCAAGCCTTCTGAGTACACACCCGCTTGTGCCAACCTTCTCCATGACATGGTCGCTGCCACATTCCATCCGTCACTGGTGCACGTGGCGGTCGGCGGCCTGGGACTCGCACGCGCATTTTCTGAGCTACCTTTCGATCATTTGCTCTACACAGGCAGCCCAAACGTAGCGCGAGAAGTAATGGCGGCGGCGGCGCGTAATCTGACGCCAGTCACACTCGAGCTCGGTGGGAAGTGCCCCGCGGTGATGACGCCGGGGTCAGTGACGGCCGCGAATGTCGAGTCGGTGATTGGAACAAAAGTCATCAAGAACGGCCAGATGTGTGTGTCTGTGGACTATGCGCTCGTTCCGCGCGCCGATCTCGAAACTTTCGCGCATTTTGCGCGCAGCTACATGGACCGTGCGGCCCCAAGTTATTCTCAGGGTGACGATTGCACCGGCATCATATCGCTGCGGCATCTCGATCGGATCACGGGAATGCTTGACGAGGCGGCTGATCGCCAATGCCGCATCGTTCCACTGGATGATGGCGCAGTCGATCGCCAAACCCGCCGCATGCCGATTTCGCTCGTGCTCGACCCGGCGACCGACCTGCGGCTAATGACAGAAGAGATTTTCGGCCCCGTGCTGCCTGTCGTGCCCTATGATGATCTTGATGAAGCAATCGCCACGATTAACGCTGGTGAGCGTCCGCTGGGTCTCTACGTGTTCGGGGACGACGCCAAAGCGGTAAACGCCGTTCTTGACGCGACGACGTCGGGTGGCGCGTCAGTTAACAGCTGCGCAGTGCAAAGCGCGCT
>JAYVVA010000470.1:0-3674 GCA_043787435.1 Sphingomonadales bacterium
GGCGCCAATGCGGTCGAGCGCGCAATACACCCGGTTGGGGTTGTCAAACTGGTTATAAACCTCGTCCCGATGATAGGTGCGCTCGTCGTGGCATGGGCAATACTGCGCCAGTTATGGCGGATGGATGAGATGCAGCGACGCATCCAGTTCGACGCCATTGCAATCTCCTTCCTTGGCACTGCTCTTATCACCTTCGGGTGGGGGTTTGCGGAAGGGGCGGGGCTGCCGAACCTGCGGGCATTTGCGGTCTGGCCAATCATGGGGACATTGTGGGGACTCGGTGTCGTCTTCGCCCAGCGACGCTACCGGTGAATAACCGTATCAAGGAGCTGCGTCTCGGCCGCGACTGGAGCCAAGGCAACCTGGCCGAGGCCCTTTCGGTTTCGCGACAGACGGTGAATGCGATTGAGAACGGCCGCTATGACCCGAGCCTGCCGCTGGCGTTCACGATTGCTGGCGTATTTTGCCTTAAAATCGAAGACATTTTCCAACCGTAACCGCAATGGCCGGGGGCAATACAAATGAGCATAGAAACGAGGCTCGCGGCGACCGACGTCGTGGTGCGCTGCTCCCCGCGTTGCTCGCGCGGTCTGTAGCGCGACAAAGCACCCGCCTCGGCTAGAATGATGACCCGAGGGTTCAGCCTGTACGCGAACGAGCGGAGTCACTCTCGATTAGGATAAACTGCTGTCGAAGCTTGCAATCCGTAACTATTTCCTTTTGATAATCGGGAAATGGGGTTGCGAATCAACATGAAAATACGAATCCGGCTACTGGTTGCGGTTTCCGCATTTACGCTCGTTGCCCCGGCCTATGGGCAGCAGACCCCTCCCGCGGGACCCAATCGGCAGCCCGGCGTCTGGGCCCAGGACTATACGGGTCGAGCCGCAGATCCGCAGGTTCGCTTTGGGCGACTCGCGAACGGATTGCGCTACGCCATCCAACACAACGATACGCCCAAAAATGCGGTGTCGGTGCGCATGCTGATCGGATCGGGGTCTCTATCCGAACGCGATGAGGAGCGGGGCCTTGCGCACTACCTTGAACATATGGCTTTCAGGGGAAGCGCCAACGTGCGCGATGGCGAGACGGTCCGAATGCTCGAACGGCTTGGATTGCGCTTTGGCGCCGATACGAATGCCGGTACGAGCTTTGACCACACGGTTTACCAGTTCGACTTTCCCAATGCGGACGCAACTTCGCTCACGACCGGACTGATGCTCTTCCGGGAAATTGGCGGCCGTTTGAGAATTGATGAGGGTACAGTCGACGCCGAACGCGGCGTGATCCTTTCCGAAGAGCGCCTGCGCGCCTCGGGTGCGTTGAAGGCGTTGGAGGCTCAAACTGCGTTGACCCTGGCCGGCACAAAAGTTCCCGAGCGCTTTCCGATCGGGACGATCGACTCCATCAAGGCCGCAACGGCTATGCGCATTCGGCGCTTTTACGAAGCAAACTACCGACCCGAGAACGCGACGATCGTCGTCGTTGGCGCCGTCGACCCGACTGCGGTCGAGGCACAGCTGAAAGAAACTTTCGCTAATTGGAAAGGGGTTGGTCCTGCTGACTCCCATGTTGCCTCTCCGCCCAACGTTGGCGCCGTCATTGCCAAGACCTACGTTGGTCCCGGCGCGATCGATCAGCTCTCGTTGACGTGGACCCGGCCACTCGACGGGCGCGCCGATACTCAGGCGAGAGAGAAGGATCAGATTGCGCGCATCCTTGCGCTGACCGTGCTCAACCTAAGGTTGCGTGAGAGGTCACAGGCGCCGGGCGCGCCCTTCAGCGTTGCGTCAGCGCATGCCAACGAATCCTTTGGTGTGGCAGAGCAAACCACAATTGCTGCCGTCCCTGCACCGGGCAAGTGGCGCGAAGCTGCTGCGGCGATCATCGACGAGCAACGCCGGCTCGCACGTGACGGGATCGGCGCGCCGGATGTCGCACGCGTCATCGCGCTAACCCGCCCCGGCATTAAAGCGGCGGCCGATGCCGCAGCCACGCGAACCGACGCTGTCATCATCGACGGGCTGGTTCAAAGCGCGCTGGACGACTCGGTCTACACAAGTCCGGGACAGGACATGGAATCGTTCGACAAGTATGCGACAGCGGCGACGCCCGTGTCCCTGACCGAAGCGTATCGGCGTTCGTTCATGGGGGTTGGGCCTCTTACTTTCCGCTCGTCCACGGATGCCACCTCTGGTGACGACGCTGCGCTGACAGCGGTGGTGCGTAAGGCATTCGCCGCTCCGCTTGCTGCCAGCGTTGTCACTGCAAACGTGGAGTGGCCCTATGCCAGTTTTGGCGCTCCCGGCCGCGTCATAGGGCGCAGTATGGTCGATGGGTCGGGGACCACGATCGTAAGGTTTGCGAACGGAACGCGCCTCGCCGTAAAGCCGACGACGTTTGTTGCAGGTGGCGCGAGTGTGCGCGTGTCGTTCGGCGAAGGCATTGTGGGGATGCATCAAGACCATCCGGGTAACCAGTGGCTTCTCGCGTTCGGGGCGCCTGCATGGCTGCAGGGAGGTACAAAAAGGCTTCCATGGACGCAGATGCAGCGGGCGCTGGAAGGGCACAACGTGTCTGTATCGCTCGCAATGCGCGACACAGACTTCCTGATGAGCGGCGAAACGCGAAAGGGAGAGCTGCCCTTCCAATTGCAACTGCTGGCCGCCTATTACGCCGATGCCGCCTATCGCCCCGACGCAGTCGAGCGGATCAAAGGTCTCATCAGCGCTCAGCTCGCGGCAATTAACGGTAATACACTCGCCGTCATGTCACGCGCACTCGGGCCAATTACCCACAATGGCGATACGCGGTGGAAACCTATCCCCAATGACGACGACGTTGCTGCCGGGACTGCGGCCGACCTGCCAGCGCTGCTCAGGAAAGCCACGGCAATGCCAGCTGATGTCGTCGTCGTCGGGGACGTTAGTGTTGATGACGTGATCGCCTCGGTCGCTGGGACGTTTGGGGCGTTGTCACCGGCGCCAATGCCGCGAGCTTCGCTCTACAAGGTGCATGTTGCCCCCATTTCCCCAAGCGGTGCGCCAATCATTGTCACCCACACCGGTCGGGTTGACCAGGCGGTGAACGTCCAGTTGTGGCCGACCACTGACTATTATAGCGCGCCAACCGACAGCTATGCTCTTGAAGTTGCTCGCGCACTCCTGTCCGACCGGCTTGTAGAGATTGTAAGGGAGAAACTGGGACTGACATATTCCCCTTTTGCTTCCTCGGTGTCTGACGTCGACCTCCCCGGCCACGGTTATTTTCTTGCGGGCATCGAGGTGCCGCCCGAAAAGTTTAGTCAATTCCAACAGTTGTTGAACGAAGAGTTGCGAGCGCTTGTTGCTTCGCCCATCACCGACGACGCGATTGCGCGAGCCAAGCGGCCCATTATATCTGCACGTCTCAAGGCCCGCGAGACTAATGTTTATTGGGATTCACGCGTTCTGAAGTCGCTCAACGATACGCGATCGACGGTGTATTTTAGAGATGAAATTAGCGGCATTGAGCAAGTCACGGCATCGGACATTAAACGGGTACTTCAGCGGTATATCGTCGGCAAAAAGCAGATATCGGTCGAAGTGACGGCTAAGAACAGGCCCTGAAACGCGGTTTGGATTGCGTTCGGACCTGGGTAACACGTTTTTCCCGCGCATTGTTCGCGTTGAAAC
>JAYVVA010000471.1:0-3679 GCA_043787435.1 Sphingomonadales bacterium
GTTTGCCCGGTGAGGTTCTGGACAATCTCACTTGCCGCATCAAACGCGACATTCTGATACGTGTGACACGCGCCAGGGGTGCACTGGAGTTGTGCCGAAGCCAGCTGCGGACGCAAGACACGCGGGTCCATTCCGGCTTCCAATTTGTTGTCGAACGCATTGCGGACAAGACCGAGGCGGTGCGAAAGCAAATCGTCAACTGTCGCGCGCTTCTCGTTGCCCATCGGCAACCGCAACGTCGTCGCATACGCGGACACGGGCGCACTGAGCGACACTTTACCCTCTGCAGCAAGTTCGCCAACCATTGTGGCCGCGACGCCCTTCGATAACGAAGCCCAGCGGAATACGGTGTGCGGCTCGACCGGCGTGCCGCCGACAGTCTGCGTCGTACCGTAGCCCCGAGCAAAAGTAATTCGCCCGTCTTCGATCACGGCTACCGACAGGCCGACCATGGAAGGATCTGTCATGATGCCGCCGATGCGTTGGTCGAAATTACGATAGTCGACGCGGCTTCGAAATCGGGTGTCCACGCTCGGCGCAAGATATGTCGTCGCGGGCTGACCCCAGGTTCGATACACCTCTGCCGCCCCCGGCACCGACGCGTGACCAAAAGCGGCGACCATGCCGCCGACTGCCGCTACCGCACCCAGTGCTGCGAACCGAACGGAACGCTTTCTCGTCATTATGCGACCCCAGCCCAGACCAATTTACTGCTTGAATCAGTCATGTGCGAACCGCGCAAGCAAAATTGCAAATACCTGCGTCATATTTTCGATGAGCCGTGGGAGACATGGCACCAACCGAACAACCTATTGCCGTCGGTAATCGGCAACGACATCACCGCAAGCGAACAACTCGGCTTCATGTTCGGCCTCTCTCCAGCTTTCATCGATAGCCTGAGCCTCCCAGAACTGCATTGCCGGGTGCGCGATCATGCGATCAACCCATGGCGATGCGGCGCCGACTTGAAGGTCGTAGGTTCTCACGCGCCAAGCGACCGGCGCGAAAAACGCGTCGGCGGCCGTAATGGTGTTGCCCGCCAGCCACGGCCCGCCAAAGCAGTCTAGCCCCTGTTCCAGCAGGCCCCGAAGACGCGCAATGTCCACGCGGAGCTGATCGGACATCGGCTTGGAGCAAACGCGAACACCGACGTTCATCGTGCAGTCGCGCCGCAGTGCGTCGAAGCCGCTGTGCATCTCGGCTGTGGCGCACTGTGCCCAGGCGCGAGCATCTGGATCAGCAGGCCACACGCCCTCATGGCGTTCTGCCAGATACATCACGATTGCCAGAGAATCATAGACCGTGCGCTTGTCGTCAATCAGCACCGGCACTCTTGAGGTCGGTGAAAACGCTTCGAAACCAGTGTTCACGGTCGCTCTGAACTCTTCGATACGATCGACAAACGCGATCCCCAAAGCCTTCAAGAGGAACCAGGGACGCAAGCTCCAGCTCGAATAATTCCGATTTGCGGTGATCAAGGTGTAGCTCATCTCCCGGGTATCAGGCTTGCAGATAATGCGCTGTCGTTTTCGCGGCGATCTCGTCTGTCGAGACGCCGGGCGCCATTTCGATCAGCTTGAAGGGACTGGCTTGGTCGGAACGCTGGAACACCGCCAGATCAGTCACAATCATATCAACCACATTCTTGCCGGTCAGCGGCAGCGTGCATTGGGGGATGAACTTCGGGCTACCGTCCTTGGCGTTGTGTTCCATCACGACGATAATTCGCTTGACGCCGGCGACCAAATCCATTGCGCCGCCCATGCCCTTGATCATCTTGCCTGGGATCATCCAGTTGGCAATGTCTCCATTTTCCGAAATTTCCATCGCTCCGAGGACCGTCAGGTCGATATGCCCGCCGCGGATCATCGCGAAAGACTGCTCCGACCCGAAATAGCTCGACGAGGGCAGTTCGCTGATAGTTTGCTTGCCTGCGTTAATCAGATCGGGATCGACATCTTCATCATACGGAAACGGGCCGATACCGAGCATGCCGTTTTCTGATTGCAGCGTGACAGTCATCCCGGCAGGAATGTTGTTTGCAACCAGTGTTGGAATCCCGATGCCGAGATTCACATAAAAACCATCTTGCAACTCCTTTGCGGCCCGGGCAGCAATTTCGTCCCGTGTCCAGGGCATCAGGCAACCTCTCTTTCGCGGATGGTCCGGAACTCGATCCGTTTGTCGTACGGCGCACCGCAGATGATCCGCTTGATGTAGATACCGGGCACATGGATCGTATCGGGGTCGAGCGATCCCACCGGAACGATCTCCTCTACTTCTGCAACCGTCATGTGGCTCGCGGTCGCCATTGGCTGGTTAAAATTTCGAGCAGTCTTGCGAAAAATCAGATTGCCTGCCTCGTCTGCCTTCCAGCCTTTGACGATACTCAGATCCGCAACAATCCCGCGTTCTAGAATATAGTCGTCGCCATCAAAGTTCTTCAATTCCTTGCCTTTGGCAACCAGCGTTCCGACCCCCGTTTTAGTGTAGAAGCCCGCGATCCCCGCCCCGCCAGCTCGACACCGCTCAGCCAGCGTCCCCTGCGGACAGAATTCGACCTCGAGCTCGCCGGCAAGATATTGCCGTTCGAACTCCTTATTTTCGCCGACATAAGAGGAAATCATCTTCTTGACCTGGCGCGAACGCAATAGCTTGCCGAGCCCTATACCGTCGATGCCCGCGTTGTTGCTGACAATCGTCAGCCCCTTGAATCCCGATGTCTCGATCGCGTCGATCAGTCGCTCGGGCATTCCCGACAGACCGAACCCCCCGCAGCAAATCGTCATGTCGTCATGCAGGATGCCAGCCAGCGCGGCGGTGGCATCGGGATACAGCTTTTTCATGTGGCACGGGTCTCCTGCTGGGCGCGGCGCATAAGCGGTCAGTGCACGAGCCGCAATCCCGGGCGGGCCCACGCCCGCTTCACCAGTCGCCCTGTGCCCGACAGAGTCACATATGCCGTCATCATGTCGGCGCCGCCCCAGCAAATGTTCGTCGTGAACGGATCGTCCGTTGCGACGAATTCAACGAGTTCCCCGCTAGGGGAGACAACGCTGATCCCGCTTTCGCCGATGGTCGCGACACAGACATTTCCACATTCCTCGACACCTAGGGAGTCAAAGAATTTATATCCTGCGGGGCGGTAGAGCGGGACACCTGCGCCGCCGAGGCCGGCGGTCAGATCCACTCTTCCCGGTTCCACGATGCTGAAAGCCATCAGACGGCACGTATAGGTCTCAGCTGCGTAGAGCATTTTTCCGTCGGGAGACAAGCCGATGCCATTTGGGTTTTCGCTCGGCCAGACGACTTCCTGCATGAAGCTGCCGTCGGCCTTCGCATAGAAAATACCGGTGATATCGCGGACGCGCGCGGTCAGGTCGTTCTTGCCATGATCGGAGAACCAGAACCCGCCATGCCCGTCAAAGACAATATCGTTCGGACCGCGCAAGACACAGCCGAAATCACCCGATTTATAAAGCACTTCGACGTTTCCGGTTGCGACGTCGATCCGCTCGATCCGGCCGCCCGAATAATTAGCGGCGATGCCGTGAGGAATTAACAAGCCACCGGATTCCACGTAGTCAAAGCCGCCGTTATTGCAGCAGTAGAGCATGCCGTCGGGTCCCAATGCGAGGCCGTTGGGGCCACCGCCCGTTTCAGCCACAATCCGTCTCGA
>JAYVVA010000472.1:0-4778 GCA_043787435.1 Sphingomonadales bacterium
ACACCCCAGCGCGGCCGCGCGATTTCCGCAAAATATCTCACTGGTGCGAGCTATGTACTTGGCGGCGAGAGTTTTGCCTATATCGGCGAATGGCGCGGGCCGAATTCGGCAATCCTCGAATTCACCAGCCTCGTCGACGGAATCACGATAAACGGTATCGACATGATTACCTGGAACGACGCTGGACGAATTGTTCATTTCAAGGTGATGGTCCGTCCGCTGAAAGCCATGAACAAGCTGCACGAAAAAATGGGTGCGGTTTTGTCGTGGCTCGCATAGCAGATTCGACTGCTCGAATACTTGTCGCTAGGCTCCTCCCTAAGCGGGCCAACCCGCAACAGGTCGCCATCAGCCTTTAGGATCCGGGGGACAAGCGAGCCATGGCCAAAGCATCAGACGTGTTCATACAGTGTCTCGAACAGGAAGGTGTAGAGTATATCTTCGGCGTCCCCGGCGAGGAAAATCTCGATTTTCTCGACAGCCTCTCGCGCTCGACCAAAATAAAGCTGATTCTGACCCGACATGAACAGGGTGCGGGATTTATGGCAGCGACTTACGGCCGGCATACCGGCAAAACCGGCGTCTGCCTTGCGACATTAGGGCCGGGCGCAACGAATTTTGTTACCGCTGCGGCCTATGCTCAGTTGGGCGGCATGCCGATGATGATGATCACTGGACAAAAGCCGATCAAGAAATCGAAACAGGGTCGTTTCCAAATCCTCGACGTGGTCGCGATGATGGGGCCGATCACCAAATATACGTATCAGATGGCAAGCGCCGATAACATTCCAAGCCGGGTGCGTGAGGCGATCCGCCTCGCCGAGGAAGAAAAGCCGGGTGCGGTTCACCTCGAATTGCCCGAGGACATTGCCGACGAGCAGACTGACTCGCTGCCGATCGCGCGTAGCGTCGCGCGGCGACCAAGCGCGGATGCAAAAGCGATCGAAGCAGCGGTGGGCAAGCTTGAAGCGGCGAAGTCGCCCATCCTCGTGATCGGAGCGGGCGCCAACCGAACGATGACGTCGAAGATGCTGCGCGAATTCATTGACAAAACCGGTATCCCGTTCCTGACGACGCAACTCGGCAAGGGCGTAATCGACGAGCGCCACCCCAAATTCGTTGGCTGTGCGGCACTCAGCGCGGGGGATTTCGTCCACCGCGCCGTCGAGGCGTCAGACTGCATCGTGAATATCGGCCACGACGTGATCGAAAAGCCGCCCTTCTTCATGAAGGCAGGGGGTGCGGAAGTCATTCACGTTTCAACCCGCACCGCTGAAGTCGATCCGGTCTATTTCCCGCAGATCGAGGTCATCGGCGATATTGCCAATGCTATTTGGCAGTTGAAAGAAGCGATAACGCCGCAGGCCTGGACTTCGGATATCATGCTGAAGGCGCGTGCCGCAGAAATCGCCCATACCGCAAGCATTTCGGGCGATGCTCGTTTTCCGATCTACCCGCCCTTCCTTGTCGAACAGGTCCGCAAAGCAATGCCCGAAGATGGCATCATCTGTCTCGATAACGGCGTCTACAAAATTTGGTTTGCGCGCGGCTACACTGCTTACCGCCCCAACACTGTATTGCTCGATAACGCGCTGGCGACGATGGGTGCGGGGTTACCCTCCGCGATGATGTCGTCGATGGTCTATCCGGATCGACGCGTCATGGCGATCTGCGGCGACGGCGGGTTCATGATGAACAGCCAGGAGATGGAAACCGCCGTCCGGTTAAAGCTCAACCTCACCATCCTCATTCTGAACGACAACAGTTATGGCATGATCCGCTGGAAACAGGCGAACATGGGCTTCAAGGACTGGGGCTTAACTTACGGCAATCCGGATTTCGTCAAATATGCACAAAGCTATGGCGCGCATGGCTACCGGGTGGAAAGTGCCGCACACCTCGACAAGTTGCTTGCGCTGACCGGCAAGTCTCCAGGGGTGCACCTGATCGAAGTGCCGATCGACTATGCGGATAATGACCGGATTTTGAATAAAGATATCAAGGAACTATCAAAGGCGGTGTGATGCTCAAGGACGTTTATCCCCTCTATCTTGCCAATGAAGCCAAGCAGCCGAACACTGATCTTGCTGTCACCGACAAATTCACGGGCGAGGTCGCGTTTCGCGTCGCACAAGCCGATGCGGCAACGATCGATGCCGGCATCGCCGCAGCGGTCGACGCTGCCGGGCCAATGGCGAGGATGGCGTCATACGAACGGCAGGCTGTCCTTCAGCACTGTGTCGACCGGTTCAAAGCGCGGTCAGATGAACTCGCCTATGCCCTGTGCGTCGAGGCGGGCAAGCCAATCAAGGACAGCGAAGGCGAGGTGGGTCGCCTGATCGATACGTTTCGCATCGCGGCCGAGGAAAGCGTGCGGATGACGGGCGAAGTCCAGCCGCTCGATATTTCCCCGCGTGCGCGCGGATATCAGGGGATCTGGAAGCGTGTGCCGATCGGCCCATGCAGCTTCATCTCGCCGTTCAACTTTCCGCTCAATCTCGCCGCCCACAAAATTGCCCCCGCGATTGCTGTCGGTTGTCCGTTCGTGATGAAGCCTGCAAGCCGGACGCCGCTCGGCGCGATCATCATGGGTGAGGTGCTCGCCGAGACGAACTTGCCCAAGGGCGCGTTCTCGATCTTGCCTGCGCACCGCGAAGGCGCAGACTTGTTTACCGAAGACGACCGGTTGAAACTACTCAGCTTTACCGGTTCGCCCGATGTTGGGTGGGCGCTCAAAGCCAAGGCGGGCAAGAAGAAGATCGTGCTCGAACTCGGCGGGAACGCGGCCGTCATTATCGACCACGATGCTGATCTGGACGATGCGCTCGAACGCGTCACGTTCGGCGCGTTCTATCAGTCGGGTCAGTCATGCATTGGCGTTCAGCGGATCATCATACACGCCGACGTCTACGACCGGTTCCGCAGCATGCTCGTCGCCAGAACGCAGGCGCTTGTCTCGGGCGATCCGAAGGATCGAAAGACCTTCATTGGCCCGATGATCGATGTAAAGGAAGCCAGTCGGCTGGACGGTTGGGTCCAGGAAGCCGTCGCGGCTGGTGCGACCCTGCTGTGCGGCGGCAAGCGGGACGGCGCAATGCTCGACGCGACTCTGCTCGAAGGCGTGCCCCGCACTGCCAAGGCCTATACCGAAGAGGCCTTTGGTCCCATAGCGCTGCTGAGCAAGTTCACCGATTTCAACGCGGCGCTCGACGAGGTCAACGATAGCAAATTTGGTTTGCAAGCTGGTATTTTCACCCGCGATTTGTTCAAGGTCCTCGATGCGTGGGACCGTCTTGAAGTTGGTGGGGTCGTGATCAACGACGTGCCAAGCTACCGTGTCGATAACATGCCCTATGGAGGTGTGAAAGACTCGGGGCTCGGTCGCGAAGGCATCCGTTTTGCAATGGAAGACATGACTGAGATCAGAAACCTCGTCATCCGCCGCAAATAGCTTCGCCACACGCTTGCGGGAATTGGCTGGGCCGTTAGACGTCAACTTATAAAAATAAGGGTCGCCGCCAAGTCGTGACATCCGGCCCACGCGCCGGACTCTGGGGGTAAGCGGTGCGGACTTTGATCATTGCGTCATTACGACATCGCGCAGCGCTGGTCGCCTCGACGCTGTGCGTATGCCTTACGGCAATTGCGCTTTTTATCTTTTCACGCCCTGCCCCGGCTACCGCGGCACTTCTCAACGACAAGCTCCACCTGGGAGTTGCGTCATGCGCCGGCTCGACGTGTCACGGCCGCCAGCAAGCCGACGGGAAGATCGTGCGCCAAGACGAACTTGCGCGCTGGCAGGAGCCCTCCACGCCCGGCGGTGCACACAGCCGTGCCTTTTCGGTCCTGAACGAGCCGCGCGGACGCCAGATTGCCGCCCGGCTCGGTATCGGCGCGGCCGTTTCTGCCCCGGAATGCCTCGGCTGCCACACCGATTACCCAACGGCGGCGCTGCGCGGGCCGCAATGGCGCGCAAATGACGGTGTCGGCTGCGAAGCATGCCACGGGGGTGCGCAATCGTGGATATCCTCACATTATGCCGTGGGTGGCACGCACGCTGCCAACGTCTCGCGCGGCATGGTCCCGCTCGATCAACCTACCGTGAAGGCAGCCGTCTGCCTCAACTGCCATTTTGGCAGTGCCGACGGCAATCAGTTCGTCACACACCGGATCATGGCGGCGGGGCATCCGCGGATCAGCTTCGAGCTCGATCTGTTCTCGGCGCTGCAGCAACATCACAACGAAGACGCCGATTATGTGGCCCGTAAAGGCCGGACTAACAACGTCCGGGTCTGGGCTGTCGGACAAGCCATGGCGCTTGATCGCGCTCTGTCGCTTTTCGCCAATCCAACGCTGGCGACAAACGGCACTTTTCCTGAATTTTATTTCTACGATTGCCACAGCTGCCATCGCCGAATTCAGGAAGCGGCGACCTTCCATCCCGGCGTGGTCGACAATCCTTTACGCCCAGTGCCACCGGGAACAGTCCCGTTCAACGACGAGAATATCATCATGCTGGCGGCAGCCGCGAGGATTGTCGCACCGTCGCTCGCGACACGGCTCGATACTGACAGCCGAGAATTTCACCGCGCCAATACTGAAAGCCGTGCGGCAGCCGTCGCGTCGGGCATCAAATTGCGCGCCACCGCAAAGGCCCTGGCACAGGTGTTTAGCACGACCAGTTTTGACCGAGCGCAGACGATTGCTATCGTTACCACGATCGCTGGAGAAGCAATATCACCGCGCTTCACCGACTATAGCGGGAGCGCTCAATCGGT
>JAYVVA010000473.1:0-3556 GCA_043787435.1 Sphingomonadales bacterium
ACGAAGATTCCCGCGAGGACGAGCATCAGCTCTCGCCACCGAAGCCGCCGCCACCGGGGGTTTCGATCACGAAGACGTCGCCAGGATTCATGGCGACGGCGCGCGTGGCAGGCAGGATTTCGATCTGACCGTCGCTGCGCTCGATCCGGTTGATGCCGCATGCGCCATCGCTTCCGCCGTTCATGCCAAAAGGGGGTACCCGGCGGCGGTTGGCGAGGATGCCGGCCTGCATTGCTTCGCGAAACCGGATTCGCCGTACCGCGCCGTCGCCTCCTCGCCGTGCGCCTGCTCCACCGGATCCGCGCCGCACCGAAAACTCTTCGACCAGGACCGGAAAGCGGGTCTCCAGCACTTCGGGGTCGGTCAGCCGGCTGTTCGTCATATGTGTTTGGACAACCGCTGTACCGTCGAAGTCAGGTCCAGCTCCGCTGCCCCCGGCGATTGTCTCGTAATATTGGTAGCGCGCATTGCCGAAGGTGAAATTGTTCATCGTTCCCTGGCTTCCCGCCATCGCGCCCAACGCGCCAAACAGCGCGTCGGTGACGACCTGACTGGTTTCGACATTCCCTGCAACCACGGCCGCGGGAAAGTATGGGTCAAGCATCGACCCAGCCGGGACGATGATGTCGATCGGGCGCAGAAAGCCGTCGTTGAGCGGCACTGCGGTATCGACCAGCACGCGCAGGACGTAGAGCACCGCGGCTCGTACCACGGCACGGGGGGCATTGAAGTTATTGGGGCGCTGTGCGCTAGTGCCAGTGAAATCCACCGTCGCGCGGCGCGCCCTGCGGTCGATACGGACGGCGACGCAGATGCACGCGCCATCGTCCATTTCATAGGCAAAGCTGCCGCCGACCAACCGGTCAAGCAAGCGCTGGACAGCGACCTCGGCATGACGTTGGACATGCGCCATATATGCAGTGACTGTTGCCATGCCGTAATCGACGACTAGGCGCTGAAGACCCTCGGCGCCCCGCGTGCACGCGGCAACTTGCGCGGACAGATCGGCAATATTCTGGTCGATGTTGCGCGCCGGCCAGTAGTGATCGGCAAAAATCGCACGCAGCTCGGCAGTTCGCATCCCCCCTTTGTCGACGACGAGCATGTTATCGATCAATACGCCTTCCTGGTCGATGGCCGTGCTATCGGGAGGCATTGATCCAGGGCTGATTCCCCCGACATCGGCATGGTGGCCGCGGGCGGCGACGAAAAAGGCAGGACGCATTGCGTCCTGCGGAAACACAGGCATGATCACCGTAATGTCGGGAAGATGTGTGCCACCGTGATAAGGCGAATTAAGCGCATACACGTCGCCTGGCTGCATCCCGCGCCCGTCGACGGCCTTGTCGCGGCGGGCAATAACAGTCCGGATACTCTCACCCATTGAGCCCAGATGCACCGGGATGTGTGGCGCGTTTGCGATAAGGCTGCCCGCCGCGTCGAACAATGCGCATGAAAAATCGAGTCGCTCGCGGATATTGACCGAAGCAGCACTGCGCTCAAGGGCGGCGCCCATTTCCTCGGCAATCGACATGAACAGCCCGGCAAAGATTTCGAGCTGGATCGGGTCGGCTTGGCTGCTTTGGGACAATATGACGCGGCGTGGTCTGTGGCGCTTCAGGATCAGATTAGCGTGCACGTCCACGCGTGCTGTCCAGCCGTCTTCAACGACAGTCGTTGAAGAAGAATCGACAATCGACGCGGGCCCCACAATGGTCGCGCCAGCCGCCAGCCCCGGTCGGTCGTAGAGCGGCGCATCATGCATTGAGCCATTCAGATACATCGCAGCTTTTGCGCTAGGTGGCGCGGTTTCCTGGGGTAGCATGACGACTTCGTCACCGAAGTCGGCCGCATCGGCGATGGCTTCGACCTGGACTCTTTCGGCAAACAGGGCATCGTCGCCGGTGAAACCGAACTGCCGCAAATAGCCTACCTCGAACGCGGCGCGCATCGCCTCTTGTGTACCGTAGGCGACTTCGATCCCGAAATCGGATGCCGCATAGCGCAGCTCGACCCGGCGTTCGACGCGGATTGCTTCGTCTTCAATGCCCTGGGCGATGAGGGCGACCCGGGCCTCGACTTCCAACGCCGCGACCGCCCCCGCCAACACAGCGGTGTCGGCCAAGGGCAAGCCGACCGTCCGTTCGCGTAATTCACGTCGGTCCGCCAGCCCCATGCCATAAGCCGAAAGCACTCCCGCTAGGGGGTGGATCATTACACCGTCCATGCCGAGCGCATCGGCAACCAGACATGCATGCTGTCCGCCGGCCCCGCCGAAGCAAGCGAGCACGAACCGCGACGGATCATGGCCGCGTGCGACTGAAATCGCCTTGATCGCATTCGCCATGTTGGCGACAGCAATCGCGATAAAGCCTTCCGCGGCAGCGCGTGCGGTGATCACCCGTCCGGTTGCGACGGTCATCTCACCGATAACGGCATCCATTTGTGCAAAGCTGGCGCCCGGATCGAGGGGTTCATCGCCTCCTTGTCCGAAGACATGCGGAAAATGGTCGGGGTGAACCTTTCCGAGTATCACGTTGCAGTCAGTGATCGTTAGCGGGCCCTTCCTCCGGTAACAGGCCGGTCCCGGGATCGCGCCCGCCGATTCCGGACCGACGGCAAAACGGCCGCCTTCGAAGCGGCAGATCGATCCGCCGCCGGCCGCGACTGTATCGATTCGCATCATCGGTGCGCTGATCCGGGTGCCCGCGATCACCGCATCGTTGCGGCGCTCGAACGCCCCTGCATAGACTGACATGTCAGTCGACGTGCCGCCCATGTCAAACCCGATTACCCGGTCAAACCCGGCCTGAACGGCAGTCCGCGCCATCCCGACGATGCCTCCCGCGGGACCCGACAGCAGTGCATCCTTACCTTGGAAGTGCTGTCCGTCGACGAGGCCGCCGCTGGATTTCATGAATAACGGACGCTGCCTCGCGCCAAGTGCTGCCTCGAACCGCTGGACATAGGCGTGAAGCACTGGTGACAAATAGGCGTCCATAACTGTGGTGTCGCCTCGTGCGACGAGGCGGATCAGGGCACTGGTACGGTGGCTCACCGAAATCTGGGCAAACCCTATTTCGGCAGCGATTTCGGCGAGAGCTTCCTCGTGATCGGGATGCCGGTATCCGTGCATTAAGACGATGGCCACGGCGCGAAGACCTGCGTCAAACGCTGCTTGAAGAGCAAGGCGGCCTTGCGCTTCGTTGAGCGGCACCACGACCTGGCCTTGCGCCGTCACGCGCTCGTCAATCTCGGCGACGCGCGCATACAGGGGTGGGGGCAGCCAAATGGCGCGTGCAAAAATGTCGGGTCGATCCTGGTAGCCGATCTTCAATGCGTCGCCGAACCCGCGTGTGATCGCTAGCAGACACGGCGACCCCGTTCGTTCAAGCAGGGCATTTGTCGCAATTGTCGTGCCGATGCGGATGTCGGCGCTGGGCAGCGGCCCCTCTGCAATCCCCGTCAGCCGCCGCATCGCCGTGACTGCAGCATCATCATAGTGCGCGGGATCTTCGGACAGCAATTTGGCGGTTGTCGTCCGCCCCTCGGGGTC
>JAYVVA010000474.1:0-1915 GCA_043787435.1 Sphingomonadales bacterium
ATATTGCGTCTTGAGGGCGACGTAATTGCGCTCAATGTCGGTCTGTGCGGCGGCAAATTCAGGATCGGAAGACTGCAGCGTCAGGACGCGGTTGATTTCACCCTGAAGCTGCCCCTTGCGCGCGGCGAGTGCAGAGGCCGTCGCCTGTCTTTCTGCCTGCATCGAGCGCAGGGAAACATACATTGGATTGGGCGACGACGTACCGGCTGACATTTGTGCGCCACCGCCACCGCCACCCAGCGCACGCGCACGCAAAAGCTGACCACGCAGTGCGACCATGTCGGGATGGTTTTCGGTCCAGCCGCGGGCCTGGCCGTCAGCGATCTGACCCTGGATCTGGGCAACTCGATTATCGCCGCCGCCAACGACTGAACCGGGGGTAC
The DNA here is from genome assembly GCA_043787435.1 of Sphingomonadales bacterium. Lineage (GTDB taxonomy): Bacteria > Pseudomonadota > Alphaproteobacteria > Sphingomonadales > Sphingomonadaceae > Sphingomonas_O. Next base: position 384 of record JAYVVA010000474.1, read on the forward strand.
GGGTCTCGGCTGACGTCGAGGCGAGCTGGCCATTGACGGCGGCGAGAGCGCTGTTGGCTGCCGCCCGATCTGACTCGACCCGCGACATTTCGCTGCGCGCCTGGTCAACCCGGTCGCCAAGCGAACCTGTTCCGGGGAGCGTGTTGAGATACTTGGCTTCAAAAGCCGCGCGCTTGGACTCGACCTGAGCGAGTTGCGCCGCGCGCTGTTCGACCTGCGCGTCAAGAAACCGAAGGCTCTGCCCCGTTTCGGTCCGCCCGTCGCGCAGATTGCCGTCGACGAATAAATCGATCAACTTTTGGACAATCGCTCTCGACAATCTGGCATTCTGCGAATCCGAAAAACCACCTTCGGATGCAGTCGCGCTGATCTTGAAGAGGTTGTCCTGATCCGAAGTGATCGTGATCGCATTCTGCAACGCCGCCGCCTTATCGGCAACGTCGCGGTCGCTCGAGACTTTGTTCGCAAGCTCGGTCCCGCGAACAACTTTTTGCAGACTGTCGACTGAAGTCAGCGTCTGACGCACCGTTTCGATGCTATTTTTTTGCTCGTTCGGCGTGATCCCGATTTTGTCGGGCAACAGCGACTGGGCCTGAACATAGATCTTCGCTTGGGATTTATAGGTGTTCGGGATCAGGCTGACGATCAGCCATCCGAACAGCGCAATGCCCCAGCCAACGCCGAGCGCCGTCCAGCGACGCCGCCAGATCCCATGCAATGCGATCAGCGCCTCGTCGTAGAGATTACCCACTTGCCGACGATCCTCAGAATGCGCTGGTCGGGATGATAATCACGTCACCAGGCTGAAGTCGGACGTTCGCCCTTGAGTCGCCCTGTTTCAACAATCTGCCGATACGCAGCGCATATTCGGTCTGGGTGCCCGTCGTTCGATCGTGCCGCACCAGGCGCGCACGGTCACCGGCCGCATATTCGCTGAGGCCACCGACGGCGATCATCGCGTCAAGGAGCGTCATGTTCGCGCGGAACGGGATCGAAGCGGGCTTTTCGGTCGCACCCACGATGCGGACCTGCTGCGAAAAGGTACCCGAGAAATTGTCGACGATGACCGAGACGATGGGATCCTTTACATAGCGCGACAGCTGTCCGCGCAAATCGTCGGACAACTGCGCCGCGGTCTTGCCGACGGCGGGCATATCGGAGATCAACGGCGTGGTGATGCGCCCATCGGGTCGCACCTGTACCTTCGCACCGAGTTCTGGATTGCGCCAGACGAAGATCGTGAGCTGATCGAGCGGCCCGATGACGTATTCCTCGCCTGGTCCCTCGTTTGCCTGTACGAAGCTGGCAGAGGGAAGCTGTGGACCACGGCCGCTCCCACCTGCACATCCGGTCAGCACAACCGCGGTAAGACCGACCCCCATCAGCAGTGAAGAACGCGATTTGCGCATAGCCATTTAATCCCTTGCCGACGTCTTCGGAACGCAAGCGCGTCCATAAAAGCAAGTCGGTCTAGGCTCGGAGAGGTGAAAATTGCGTTAGTGTTGCGCCGCAGGGTCGGGGTAACTACGCCC
>JAYVVA010000475.1:0-2256 GCA_043787435.1 Sphingomonadales bacterium
ATGTGTGACTGGGCCGGCGATCCCCTGAACGCCACCAGCGATGGCAATGTCATTGCGCTCGGCGACCCTGCGCGTCTGGAAGACGTGGTCGAAGGTCTCAGCCGCTAAAAAATCCCGAGAAATTTCTTGCGCCGGTCGCGACCCGTGCCCGGCAAACGACTGATATCGCCCGATTTAGCGGTCGTGCCGGATCCGACATCGTCACGCAGATGGCCCTTGTTGTCGCGCTGCGCAGCGGCGCGGGCACCCGCCAGCACCGGGCCGCATTGCGCGGACTTGGCGTCGCCGACATCGACGAAAGCGAGGATGGCAGCAAACGGCGAGGCGATCACGCCCAGCCCCAAGCCGACCCCAACGCGTTTGATGAGTTGCGGACTTATCACGTCAATACCGGGTTTCGCGAAATACCCTTTTACGCCGATTGGCGACTGACCCGAAAAAAAGCTGAACTTCTTGCCCTGAGCACGCACAGCAAAATCGAGCGCTTCGGTGCGAAGTGAGAACCCGCCACGGCCAATAATGACGTTTTCTTGGGTGTCGATAAGGATGGGGTCGGCTGCCGCGACACCGTTACGCACTGTAAAAGCGATCAAGCCGCAATTGACCTTGACCGGCTGTTTCAGCTCGCGCGACAGGAGTTTCTGGAGGTAAACACCAACGTCAAGTTCGGCGAGCTGGACATTGCGCTGCCAGAACACTCCTTGTGGCATGACGATCGCGATGCGCCCGTTGGAAGTCGCGAGCGACTTGCGCAACGAATCGCCCGTGCCCGTTATCTGGGCATGCGCGCGTATCGACCCGGTTGCCCCCCCCTCCACGACACCTGATTGGCCGAGCAGTCGGGCAAGCGGCGTTTGTGACACACGGATGTCGTAGGTCGTAAATACCGCAGCGCGGCGAGCGTCAATCGTGACGTCCGACCAAAATTTTCCGCCCGCAAGATCGAAAGTAAGCGGCGCTAGCTTTAGCAAGCTGTGGTCGAGACTGAGCGTCAGATTGATTTTCGAGATCGGCGTACGTACGCCTGCGAGTGCAGCGACGTGGTATTTCACGTCGGCGTCGTACCGCTTGATCTCTTCGAGCCTGATCGGCGCATCGGGGATCAGCCGCGGATGCCCGCCGGCAAATGTTGCAACCTGCCCTTTGGCCAGACGGTCGGCACTGTAACCAAGAAAGGGGCCGGCATCGACGATATCAAGGCGATGCGTGCGCAGATCAGCGTCAATCTTGAGTCGGTTGTCAGGGAACGAAAACGTCGCGCTCCCGCCCAGGTCAGAATTACCGAATCGTCCCGTAATCGCCGTCAGCTTGTAGACACCTCCGGCCTTGGTCAGGTCAGACCTGACGCGATACTTCCGCGTTTCGGGAATGGCGACTCCCAGAAAATCGAGCAGATCGGCAAGGTTGGGGCCCTTGGCATCGAGCTTCAGCTTCGCTCCTTCCAGGATCGTCGCGCCCGGTAGCGTGCCCGAGACTGTGAGCGCTGTTGCCCCTGAACGCGCCAACAGCGTCAACCGGTTCTCGCCCCCCGCCGCCGTAGCGTTGGGCGACAGCATGCGACCCGACACCGTAAACGGCTTTGCGCGCAGCGTGCCCTCGCCGGTAAAGCTGATGTTGTCAGCGAAATGTGTATCCTGGGCCTTGATGGTTTCGACGTGAAACCGCGTCGTAAGCTGCATCAGCGGATCAGTATAATCGACACTCGTGCGTACGATCTGTGCGCGGACGATGTCGGGCAACTCGAAATTGGGCTTGGGGTTCATCGGATCGCTGAATGTGAACGTATTGCGTCGACGCATCCGATCCCAGGCCAGGTCGAGCTGCGCACCACTCATATCGAGCCATTTTACGCGTCGTTCGCCTGTGATGAGCGGCAATGTCGCGATCAGCGCATCGATGCGGTCAGCGCGGAAGAAATCCCCCTTGCGCCATGCGGGATTGGCGATGGCCATACGCTCGGCGACAAACTTGATCGTTAACGGATCGAGATAAAGTTGGAAATCGCCGCCCACCCTGACTTGGCGGTCGAGCGACCGGGAAGCGATCCGTTCGAACGTCGCCTTCAAAAAGCGGCCCTTAGTGATATAGAGCACCAGCCACGCAACGAAAAGTGCTACGAAGAACCCGAGGAAGATCCGCCCAGCGATCCGCATCGCGCCGCCGCGCTCGTGTTGACTTATGGGCAAAGCCGTGGGGGCTCCGTCGGGCGGAACACGAGAATCGGATTCAGCCATGATCTGCCGTAAACCATTTGTG
>JAYVVA010000476.1:0-3489 GCA_043787435.1 Sphingomonadales bacterium
GCACCGTTAGGCCCGCGAAATACAACAGGGCAGCGCATCTGACCGCCTGACATGTAATTGGTCTTGGCAGCTGAATTGATAATGTGATCGATGGCCTGCATCGCGAAGTTGAACGTCATAAATTCAACTATAGGGCGCAAGCCTCCCATCGCTGCCCCCGTGCCGATCCCGGCAAAGCCATATTCAGTGATCGGTGTGTCGATGACACGGCGGGCGCCGAATTCTTCAAGCAGGCCCTGGGTCACCTTGTAGGCGCCTTGATATTCGGCGACTTCTTCGCCCATGACGAATACCCGGTCGTCGGTCCGCATTTCCTCGGCCATCGCATCGCGCAGAGCTTCACGCAGCGTGAGCTTGATCGTGGCTTGACCGTTTTCGACGGGGGCTGCGGCTGCCGACACGACAGGGGTGACGGCGGGTGTTTCAGCAGACTTGGACAAAGGTGCCGGTGCCGGTGCCGGTGCCGGCGCCGGAGGAGATGTCGGCGATTGCGCGACCGTTGCGGATGAGGAAAGTGTGCCTTCTTCAGCAATCGTGGCGATCACAGTCCCGACTTTCACATTGTCGGTCCCTTCAGCGACGAGGATTGCAGCGATCGTTCCCTCATCCACCGCCTCAAATTCCATCGTCGCCTTGTCGGTCTCGATCTCAGCCAGGATGTCGCCTGACTTTACCGAATCGCCCTCCTTGACGAGCCATTTCGCGAGTGTTCCTTCCTCCATTGTCGGCGAAAGGGCAGGCATTTTGACCTCGATTGCCATCAGTATGTCCCCACCAGCACGTCTGTGTGGAGTTCGCTGAGTTCCGGCTCAGGAGATTGTTCGGCAAAATCAGCGGCTTCAGCCACAATCGTCCGGATTTCCTTATCGATAGACTTCAATGCCTCATCACTGCTCCCGGCCGCTTCCAGCGCCTTCTTCAGGCGCTCGATCGGATCGTTGTGATCGCGCATCGACTGGACTTCGTCACGCGAGCGATATTTGGCAGGGTCCGACATCGAGTGACCGCGGTAGCGATAGGTTTTCAACTCCATCAACACAGGACCGTTGCCGTCACGTACCCATTTATAAACAGTCTCGGCGGCACCGCGCACGGCGAGCACGTCCATGCCGTCAACCTGGATTCCGGGGAGGCGAAAGCTCTCGCCGCGCCGGTGGAAATGGGTCTCGGAGCTGCCGCGCACAGTGCTCGTACCCATAGCGTAGCCATTGTTTTCGATCACGAATACGATCGGAAGCTTCCACAGCGCGGCCATATTGAAGCTTTCATAGACCTGGCCCTGATTTGCCGCACCATCGCCGAAATAGGCGATCGCAATGCCCCCGTCGGCCCGATACTTGTGCGCAAATCCAAGACCCGTCCCAAGCGACACCTGAGCGCCGACGATTCCATGGCCGCCATAAAATCCCTTGGCGACGTCGAACATGTGCATCGACCCGCCTTTGCCATGTGAAATGCCAGCCTGACGCCCCGTGAGCTCGGCCATGACGACTCTCGGTTCGATCCGGCACAACAACATGTGGCCATGGTCGCGGTACCCAGTGATCACCGAGTCCTGTCCGATGTTTAACGCCGACTGGAGTCCGACCGCCACGGCTTCCTGCCCGATGTAGAGATGGCAGAATCCGCCGATTAGGCCGAGACCGTAAAGCTGGCCCGCCTTCTCCTCGAAGCGTCGGATCAACAGCATGTCCTTGTAAAAGGACATCATTTCATCGAGCGAAGCCTTGTACCGCGTGGGCTCTGGAGGACGCGCGATCTCGGAGTTTTCTGCTTTAGCGGCGGCTTTTGCCACAAGTGGACCTTTCGCTGCGTCCTATTCGTCATGGCTATAGAGGCGTCGGCCGCGCTCACGCAAGTTGACGCTACGGTAAAGTTACATCGAGTTGGTTGCGGCGCATATCCGTCAGGTTATTTCACCGATATGGTGAATCGCCCTTACTTCAACTGAACGATTACCTCGCCGGGCTGAACGACACCCATATCGCGCCGGACCAACTCCTCGGCGAGATCGCGGTTTGCGTGGCGCGGATCAAGCAGCGCAACCCGGTTCGCAAGCTGACGACGCGCGGTTTCTATGCGAACCAGCTCAGTTTGCCGATCCTGCAGCTGGCGTGAATAATCACCCCAAGCCAGCGCGCCATTTGGACCGAATAACGCATAGCCGCCAAAGAAGGCGACCACGATCAGCGCGACGGCGGGCGCAGCTGCCGCGCGTAGATTTATCCAGAAGGTCCGAGATTTGGCCACAACCTCTTGAATCACAACCGATTCACGGAATCAACCCCGTTTGGCAGCAAAAATCGTACGTCCCGCATATTTTGCCTGGGAATCGAGCTCCTCTTCAATGCGGATCAACTGATTGTATTTCGCCAACCGATCCGACCGGGCAAGGCTCCCCGTCTTGATCTGCCCGCAGTTGGTCGCGACGGCGAGGTCAGCGATGGTCGCATCCTCGGTCTCGCCCGATCGGTGCGACATGACCGCAGTATAGCCATTGCGCTGCGCCATCGACACGGCAGCGAGCGTTTCGGTCAGCGTTCCGATCTGGTTGACCTTCACCAACAGCGAGTTGGCTAGCCCTTTTTCGATCCCGATCGACAACCGATCGACATTCGTCACGAACAGATCGTCGCCAACCAGTTGTACCTTCTTGCCAATGGCGTCGGTAAGCGCTTTCCATCCTTCGAAATCATCTTCGCTCATACCATCTTCGATCGAGCATATTGGATAGCGCGCGCAAAGATCGGCAAGATAGGCAGCATTTTCGGCCGAGGTGCGTACGATATTCTCGCCCGCGAACCGATAGACGCCGTCCCTGAAATATTCGGTGGCGGCACAGTCGAGCGCGAGGACGACGTCGTCGCCCGGCGTGTATCCCGCGGCCTCTATGGACGACATGATGAAGTCAAGCGCTTCGGGCGCACTGGCGAGGTTGGGCGCAAAGCCGCCTTCGTCACCGACCGCAGTGGCTAACCCCTTGTCGTGAAGCTTTTTCTTGAGCGTATGAAAAATCTCAGACCCCATGCGCACGGCGTCGAACAAGCTGCCGGCACCAACCGGCATCACCATGAATTCCTGGAAGTCGATTGGATTGTCGGCGTGCATCCCGCCGTTGATGATGTTCATCATTGGCACCGGCAGGACGTGAGCACCAACCCCCCCGACATAGCGATAAAGCGGCAAGCCGCGTGCATCGGCTGCAGCTTTTGCCGTCGCCAAGCTGACGCCCAAAATCGCATTGGCGCCAAGCCGCGCCTTGTTGGGCGTGCCGTCCAGCACAATCATTGCCGCGTCGATCTCGCTCTGATCTTCGGCATCGAGTCCAGATAGTTTGTCCAGAATCTCACCATTGACTGCTGCGACGGCGTTTTCGACGCCCTTGCCCATAAACCGGGTCTTATCGCCGTCGCGCAATTCAACGGCCTCATAAGCCCCCGTTGATGCTCCCGACGGCACGGCGGCGCGCCCGAAGCTGCCGTCCTCCAA
>JAYVVA010000477.1:0-3010 GCA_043787435.1 Sphingomonadales bacterium
GATGGCGCGATCGATCACCAGCATCGTCGATGCTCCAAACAGCAAGGTGAACAGGCCCCGCATTTTCCCGTCGATCAGCACGAAATTGGCGAGCCACAGTACATAGTCATAGCGGTGGCCGCTGCCGAACCCTGCGGGGTTGAAATAAGCCCCGACGGGCATTGCAAAGGTGACGACGTTGACTGAAAAAATGCCCATCACCGCAATCCCGCGGATCACGTCGAGCGTGACGATCCGGTTAACGTCTGGTGCTGTCATCGGGCCGATTTTCGAATGACCAATTTCAGCCCCGACCACACCGCATCGACCGCGCAGACCTTGACGTCGACCAGATCAGTTGTGGGTAGAATGACCGCCCGGATCGCGTTCCCGGTGACATCGGTTGGAACTTTCGACGCTTTCTTGGGCCAACCAACCCAGATGAAGCCTACCGGCGCGAGCAGGGGACGGAGCATGACGGGTTTTGATTCCACATTCGACCGTTCGGTCAAGAAAATGAGCGCGGCGTCGAGGTCGGCTTCGGGCTCGCTGAGCTCGATCAGGTCGAAAAATCCGATCTCAGCATGAATGCTGGGCGGCATGCCGTCGGACCAGACCCGCATCCCGGGTTTCAGCGACAGCTTCTTTGCCAGCGGCGTGCCGGAATAGCCCGCCGATGCCATTCAGTCGTCCATCAATGCAGGGAAGAATCCTTCGTGCGCCGCGCGCAGGTCGACGAGCGACACGTTTTGTGGCCCCCCTCGATCGATCATGTCGAAAGTGAGCGCATCGCCTCCGGTCGAGCCGATCGGGATCGAGAACAGGTTCGCCGCCGTCGCTCGGGCCCGGACGGCGGCGCCGTCCCGGGCGGTGACGACGTAACGCCCTTGGTCTTCGCCGAACAGGATCGCAGCCGGGTTGGGGATTTGGCTGACGACAGGCATTGTCATGCCGATGTTTCCGGCGAGCGCCATTTCGGCAACCGTGACCGCGGCGCCGCCATCCGAACAGTCGTGAACGGCGGTCACAAGCCCCTCGGCAATCAGGTCGCGGATCAGTTCACCGGCGCGGCGCTCAGCGGCGAGGTCTACTGGCGGGGGAGCGCCTTCTTCGCGGCCATGGCATTCGCGCAGCCAAATCGATTGGCCGACATGGCCCTTGGTGTGACCGATCAGGACCACGTCCTCGCCCGCCGCTTTGAACGCGATCGTGGCCGATTTCGACCAGTCGCGGAGCAGACCGACCGCCCCGATTGTCGGCGTCGGGAGTATCGCGCTGCTGCCCTCGGTCGCCTTGCTCTCGTTATAAAGGCTCACATTTCCGCTGACGATTGGAGTGTCAAGCGCAATGCAGGCCTCGCTCATACCCTCAAGGCAGCCAACGATCTGACCCATGATTTCGGGGCGCTGCGGGTTGGCGAAGTTCAGACAATTTGTCACGGCCAGCGGCGTTGCGCCGACCGCTGACAGATTGCGATAGGATTCGGCAATGGCTTGCTTGCCGCCTTCATATGGATCTGCAAAGCAATAGCGCGGCGTGCAATCGGTCGTGATCGCTAATGCTTTGTTCGTGCCGTGAATGCGGACGACAGCAGCGTCGCCGCCGGGTGCCTGAACCGTGTCGCCGCCGACTTTTTGGTCATATTGTTCCCAGATCCAGCGGCGGGAGGCGATGTCCGGGCTCGCCATGAGTTTGAGGAGATCGCCCGTGATGTCCGTGCCAAAGGGTTCGTCGGTTAACGGCGCCGGAGCTTGTGCCTTGAGCCAAGGCCGATCATAGAGTGGTGCGTCGTCAGCCAATGGCGCAAGCGGAAGATCCGCGACGGTTTCGCCGTGGTGCATCAGAACCATGCGACCCGTATCGGTTACTTCGCCGATCACCGCGAAGTCGATTTCCCATTTCTTGAAAATCGCTTCGGCAAAGGCCTCACGACCCGGTTTCAGAACCATGAGCATACGCTCCTGTGATTCCGACAGCATCATTTCGTATGCGGTCATGCCGGTTTCGCGCTGCGGCACTTGGTCGAGGTCCAGGCGGATGCCCACACCGCCCTTCGAGGCCATTTCAACGCTAGAACTGGTCAGTCCGGCCGCCCCCATGTCCTGAATCGCAACAATAGCGTCGCTTGCCATGAGCTCGAGGCACGCCTCGATAAGGAGTTTTTCGGTGAAGGGATCGCCAACCTGTACTGTGGGGCGTTTTTCGTCGCTGTCCTCGGAGAAATCGGCGCTTGCCATCGTCGCACCGTGGATGCCGTCACGGCCGGTCTTGCTGCCGACATAAACGATACTATTGCCTACCCCTGACGCCGCCGAATAGAAAATCTTGTTGGTGTCCGCGATCCCGACCGTCATCGCGTTGACAAGAATGTTGCCATCATAAGCAGCGTGAAAATTTACTTCGCCGCCGACGGTCGGCACGCCGACGCAATTGCCGTAGCCCCCGATACCGCGCACGACTCCGGCGATCAGGTGCCGCATCTTGGGATGGTCGGGACGTCCAAAACGCAATGCGTTCAGATTCGCAATTGGGCGCGCACCCATCGTGAAGACATCTCGCAGAATACCGCCGACGCCGGTTGCCGCACCTTGATAGGGCTCGATGTAACTCGGGTGATTATGCGATTCCATTTTAAAGATTGCCGCTTGACCGTCGCCGATATCGATCACGCCAGCGTTTTCGCCAGGGCCGCAGATGACTTGGGCACCCGTTGTTGGCAGTTTTTTCAGATGAATACGGCTCGATTTGTACGAGCAATGCTCGGACCACATCACCGAGAAAATGCCGAGCTCCGTGATGTTTGGGGCACGGCCCATCGCGCGCAAGACGCGTTCGTATTCGTCGGGGGACAAGCCATGCTCGGCTACGATATCAGGCGTGATTGCAGTCATTAATGCGGCCCTAGCGATGGACGTGGTTCGTTGCCACCCTCAATACAATTCCGGCTATGGCCAGATATACCAACAGGGCAAGGCCCCAGACCGCCACATCGATCGTCGTCGTCGGCGCGGCGAACCCATTGCCGGCCTGC
>JAYVVA010000478.1:0-2674 GCA_043787435.1 Sphingomonadales bacterium
CAGCAAATCGATGACGCCTATGACCGCATGCAGCGGAACGACGTCAAATATCGCTTCGTGATCGACAACGGCTCGCTTGCCGCCTGACGTCGGGCGGCGACGTCGTCGCAAGTTCAATGGCGGGCCGGGTCGTCGATCTTCAGTGATGGTGAGGTCAGTGGGTTGGCATTGCGCCAATGGCCGTCAGGCGCGCCTCGAGATCGGCGCGCCAGGCGGCGTCTTTGGGTGTTCGCGCGAGCAAGCCGCGCCAGACCTGTCCAGCTTCCTCAGTACGACCGGACTTGGCGAGCGCAAGCCCCATAAAGAACGGCGGCGCGGGGTGTTCGGGCGAAATCTGAGCACCGCGCTGGAACGCGAATTCGGCGGCGGGTGAAAACATGCCGCCGCCATGAGCAACCAGCGTATTGCCAAGGGCCACCCACAGATCAACGCTGTTGGGTTGCGTCCTGAGACCAGTTTTGACGGCGATCACGGCCTCTCGAGTCAACCCAAGCCTGTCGAGCGTGTCAGCGAACTGCACAACCTGGGCGGAATCACCGTAGCGGTCCATTGTTGCGCTCCGCGCCATCATCAACGCTTTGTCGGGGGGGGCGAGGCCAGTCTGTTCCCTCGACAAAACCGGCGACCCCGCTTGCGTCGGCGATCCCTGCCAGACGTATCCCGCAATGCCAATGAATGAAGCTGCGAGTGCAAGTTCCAGTCCGGCGCGCGGCAGTCGACCGAAACGCCAGAGCAAGATGAGCGCCGTCAAACCAAATACCAGCGCAAACAACCACGCCATCAGCTGCGCCTCCGGAACCGGCCTCTGGCCAGGAAAAGCCCGATAGCCAGAAGTGCCAACGGCGTGATCCACAGTGGCGCTGTCGTCAGGTCAAGTGGCGGATCATAGGTTACCCAATTGCCATAGCGCTCAACCAGCCACTTGCGTATCGCCTCCGGCTTTTCGCCTGCCGATACTCTAGCCCTGATCATAGAACGCATATCGGCGGCCATTTCGGCGTCGCTATCCGCGATCGACTGACCCTGACAGACGAGGCACCGGATCGAGAGCATGAGATCCCTTGCCGCAGCTTCCTTGGCTGGATCGGCAAGCTGCGTATTGGCCAGAGCCGCCTGTGGCATAAGCGAATCTGCACGAATGGGCTGTGCGACGACCAGCAAGACGCATAGGAGAACCCGGGCGTTCATCGCGCCGCGCCCAACTTGGCGAGCAGCGTGTCGACGTCGGTGAGTTCGATCGGACCGATGTGCTGATAGCGAATCACGCCCGTGCCATCCACGACGAAAGTCTCGGGCACGCCCGACGACCCCAGCGAAATCTGGAGTTGCGAAGCGGGATCGTCACCTATGGCCCGAAATGGATTCCCGTTGCGCGCCAGGAACCCAGCCAGGTCCTGCGGTCGATCCCTGATCGCGATACCGTCGATTACAATGCCCTGACGCGCGAGCGCCCCCAATACTGGCGCCTCGGTCGCGCACGGGACGCACCAACTTGCAAACACATTCACCAGGCGTGGACCGCTCCGCAAATCGCCACTGGTGAGACCGGGACGCCCCTCGGCGGCAGGCGGCAATGAAAAGCTGGGCATGGGTTTGCCGATAAGCTTCGACGGATGGGTCCGGTCGTCGGGACGGTAGAGGCCGGCCGCAAACACGGCGAACAGCAGCACGAACGCCGCAAGCGGCACCCATAGCCAGACGCGCATCAGCTGTATGCCTTGCGCATCGCGATACCCGACTCCTTGCGGGCCCGACCCAATAGTGACAGCGCACCGCCAATGGCGATCAGCGCGCCGCCGAGCCAGATCAGTGTAACCATCGGTTTCCACCAAAGCCGCAACTGCCAGCGCCCTTCGTTATCGGGCTTGCCGAGGACGACATAGAGTTGCCCGTCCAACCGCGTCGCGATGGCGGATTCGTTGGTCTCAGTCGGCGGATTCGAAAACATTCGTGATTGTGGGCGCAGCGTGAATGGCAAGCCATCGCCCCGTTGAGCGATCAGTTCGGCCTCGAGCGCCGTCCAGTTCGGCCCCGCAACCGGTTCGATCGATTTCAGCGTGACCTGGTAGGGGCCAACTCTATGCGTTTCGCCCATTTTTGACGCCACGAGCGTTTCCTTGATGAATGCACTTTCGGTGGCCATGCCGGCCAGGCTGACTGCCACGCCGAAATGGGCAAGGACCATGCCGTACGTGAACATTGGCGTGCGGCGGAGATTTCTACCCCACAGTGGCGCAAGGCTCGCTGCACCGACTCCGATTGCCAGCACGATACCAAGGAACGACAGAATGTGGATGGGGGGAGCGAACACAGCCATCGCGACGAAAGCCAATGACGTTATGAGTACCGGCACTGCCACGCGGCTGATCACGACTTTCAACTCGTCACGACGCCAGCGACTGACCGGACCGAGTGCCATAACGATAACCAACACCAGCGTGAGTGGCCCGGCGGTCGCATTGAAATAGGGCGGTCCTACCGATAGCTTGTCGCCCGACACAGCCTCCGCAAAAAGCGGATAAAGCGTCCCGACAAAGACGATGCCGAGGATCGCGGAGAGCAGCAGGTTGTTCATCACCAGCGCACCCTCGCGGCTCACGAGATCGAACTGCGTCCCTTCTTTCACGGTGCCAATTCGGACCGCGAACAACGCAAGCGCGCCGCCGATATAGAT
>JAYVVA010000479.1:0-2389 GCA_043787435.1 Sphingomonadales bacterium
AGCCGACCCTACGGTATTTTATCACTTCCGGGCAGCTCAGCTCCAGCCGGTTCAAGGTGCCCTTCCCGCCAGCGATGCACAGTCGCGCCGATGAGCACTGAGTTTGCCAACCAGCGATGCCATCACCGGATCATGACGCAGCTGGTCGTGGTCGTTCAGATCCTCATAGCCGAGCGTAATCCCGAACACGTGCTGGGCAACCAGCGTCTTGAACTCGTGTTTAATCAGATCGGCACGGCGGCTGTCAGTCAAACACCGCGCAAAGCGCTCCACGAGGCCCATCTCCCGATCAGTCGCCCCCAGCAGCAAACCGCCCGCATCCGTCGTGACCGCGCCACCATCAAAGGAAGCCACAACATCACGCGATTTGACGCGCGCAAATCCAAATGACTTTGCGCTGCGTTGTGTCTGCACCGGGGAATTCTCTCCTGCCAATAAACCTTTGTTGTAGATCAATATTTGCAGATTCAGAGCCCCGATGCACCCCCTGTGTTTGAGATATTTGGGCTAACTCAAATCACACCGGCGGTATTCCGGACGGACATTTTTTTGCGACCAGCACTGAAATCGATCGTAAAAAATGACAAACAGATCGATATGCCCACCTTGCCCGACTGCGTTTGCCGCATTCCCGATTAGCCGGGCGCGCAAGAACATTGAATCGTGCGTGGAGACCGAGAGAGACTGCCGTTCGGCATCCCGTTTAATCAAGGCCCAATTCTTTTCGGCACGTCTGCGCTTTGCCATTACTTGTCCGCGTTCGCCTGACGTGAAAACGGCGACACGGCGGGTAGGCCAGCTTCGCCAGCCAGGTTGGTAAGCCTCGATCGCGCAGGAACGGTAACGCCCGGCAGGACGCTCAAAGCTAGACGAGAGCGACAGTAGCGGGGAGGATTGTCACGCGGATATGGCACCATCGTCGAATCTCAGGAACCCTATGCTCGCGCGGTCGTTTCGGTATCGGCTCCATCCATAGTGGCGGGGGGCTATCGGAGAGAAAGCAATGCAACATTTGAAAACGATCGCTTGCACGGCAGTTATTTCGTGCATGTTGATAGCGCCAGCGACGGCGCAAATGAACACCATGTCGAGCAGCACCAAGACGACTACGACGGGCATGGGCGACATGTCGCACAGCGAAACGCACGCGAAGATGACGACTCATTCAACGTCGACCAAACCAATGATGATGCAACACCGCCACAAGCGCCATCATCATCACACCGTGCATCACACGATGACGAAGTCCACGACGACGACGACTGAAGCAAAATGAGACCTGCCGGGCATGCAACCATCGTTGCATGCCCGGACAAGGCCGGGCCTCAAGAACCGCACCCCGAGTGACAACAGGTCACCCAACGCTCACATGAAACAATCTGCCGACGCCTGCAGTGACTGCCATCGCAACCGCGCCCCAGAAAAATACCCTCGTGATACCTGGAAGGAGCGGAGCGCCACCCGCGCGCGCGCCGGCAGCGCCAAGGGCCGCGAGGACTACCAGAGAACCTCCGAAAACCGCCCAGATGACATAAGCTGCGGGGACCAATAAAGCCGTTAAAATCGGCGGCGCAGCACCAAGCGCGAAAGAAAATGCAGATGCCAGCGCTGCCTGAATGGGCTTTGCGGCGCTGACGTCGGTCAATCCCAGCTCGTCGCGGGCATGTGCCCCGAGCGCATCCTTCGCCATCAATTGTTTTGCAACCGTCACGGCAACGTCGCGATCGAGCCCGCGTTTGATGTAGATCGCTGCGAGCTCGCGCGTTTCATGCTCGGGATCGAGTTGCAGTTCGCGCTTCTCGCGTTCAAGGTCCGATTGCTCAGCATCGCTCTGCGAGCTTACCGAAACGAACTCGCCGGCCGCCATCGACATTGAGCCCGCCGCCAGTCCCGCAATCCCAGTGAGAAGTATCTGAGAGGCACTCGACCCGGCTGCGGCCACGCCGACGATCAGGCTCGAGGTCGACAACAGGCCGTCATTGGCCCCCAACACGGCAGCCCGAAGCCAGCCAACGCGATTTACATAATGGTCTTCTGGGTGCGGTTTGGCAGACGCAGACATAGCTAAGGCTTTCGCTGAAACCCAGCGTTAAACCAACGGCCCAGCAAATAGTCGCGCCGACCCCGAAATAAATTCGTCGCCTGCGAGGCGTCGCCCGGGACAATTTGGGACGCCCGAATGCGGCCGGTCAGGACAGGTCCGCCGACCAGACGTGCGAAGTTGTGTGCGCCCTCAGCGGCTACTGTGAGTTTTCGCACTAGCTGCCATTTCAGCGGCGCCGAACCTGGCACTTACGGCTCGACGGTAACCCACACCGCAACGTCAGATCCACTTCTTGATCCGCGAAAATAGAATAGCGCCGGCACTTGTCACAAACATGATGCCGAT
>JAYVVA010000480.1:0-3579 GCA_043787435.1 Sphingomonadales bacterium
GAGCTGCTCGCGATTGCCGATGCGGTCGCAAAAGAAAAATTGATCCCGCGCGAGATCGTGATCGACGCAATGGAAGATGCCATTCAGCGTGCAGCCAAAGCGCGTTACGGTGCAGAAAACGACATTCGCGCCAAGATCGATACCACGACCGGCGATCTTCGGTTGTGGCGTGTCGTCGAGGTCGTCGAGCAGGTCGAAGACTATTTCAAACAAGTCAGCCTTGAAGGCGGCGAAAAGCTCCAGCCGGGCGCCGCCATTGGCGACTTCATTGTCGATCCTCTCCCCAACATCGAATTCGGGCGCATCGCGGCGCAGGCTTCGAAACAAGTGATCTTCCAAAAAGTCCGGGACGCCGAACGCGAGCGCCAGTATGAAGAGTTCAAGGACCGTGCAGGTGAAATCATCACCGGCGTCGTCAAGCGCGTGGAGTTCGGCCATGTCGTCGTTGACCTTGGCCGCGCCGAAGGTGTGATTCGCCGCGACGCGCAGATTCCGCGCGAAGTCGTCCGCGTCGGCGACCGGATCCGGAGCCTCATTCTAAAGGTCGTGCGCGAAACACGCGGTCCGCAGATTTTCCTCAGTCGCGCGCACCCCGACTTCATGAAGAAGCTGTTCGCGCAGGAAGTTCCCGAAATTTATGATGGCATCATCACCATCATGGCGGCTGCTCGCGACCCGGGCAGCCGCGCCAAGATCGGCGTGATCAGCCGCGACAGTAGCATCGATCCCGTCGGCGCATGCGTCGGCATGAAAGGGAGTCGTGTTCAAGCCGTCGTCCAGGAAATGCAGGGAGAAAAAATCGACATCATTCCTTGGTCTCCTGACATCGCAACCTTCGTCGTCAATGCGCTGCAGCCAGCCAATGTAAGCCGCGTGGTCATTGACGAGGAAGAAGAACGCATCGAAGTCGTTGTTCCCGATGATCAGCTCAGCCTGGCGATTGGTCGTCGCGGCCAGAATGTGCGCCTCGCCAGTCAGCTGACAGGTAAGGCCATCGATATCCTCACCGAGGCCGACGCCAGCGAAAAGCGCCAGAAGGAATTTGTCGAACGGTCTGAGCTGTTTCAGCAGGAACTCGACGTCGATGAGACGCTGGCCCAGCTACTCGTCGCCGAAGGGTTCACGAGCCTTGAGGAAGTCGCTTACGTCGAAGTCCGTGAAATTTCGGACATTGAAGGATTCGATGAGGAACTCGGTGCCGAGCTTCAGAACCGCGCTACCGAAGCGCTCGAACGGCGCGAGGAGGCCAACCGCGAGTTACGTCGCTCACTCGGTGTCGAAGACGCGATTGCCACGATGCCACACCTCAACGAGGCCATGCTGGTTACCCTCGGCAAGGCGGGAATTAAGACGCTCGACGATCTCGCTGACCTTGCCACCGACGAGCTGATCCAGAAGCGCCGCGTCGAGCCGCGCCGCAAGGCGGTACCCATCAATGAGCCCAAAGGCGGAATTTTAACCGAATATAATCTCTCCGAAGAGCAGGGCAACGAGATCATAATGGCGGCCCGCGCGCATTGGTTCGAAGGGGAGGACGCCGTTGCGGATCCCTCGCAATGACACGGTCGACGCCGACGGCAACGTCGACGCTGGTGAGCGCACTTGCGTCCTGACGCGGACGAAGGGCGGACGCAACACACTGATCCGACTCGCTCTTGGTCCAGACGGCCGGGTGCACCCCGACGTTCGCGCCAAGGCTCCTGGGCGTGGTGCGTGGATCGGGGTGCCACGCACTCTGCTGGAAATTGCGGTCGCCAAGGGAAAGCTGAAGGGCGCCCTCTCGCGCGCCTTCAAGACGAACGACGTCGCGGTTCCAGACGACCTAGCCTCCCGGATTGAGGACGCGCTGTCGCGTGCAGCGCTCGAACGGCTGGGACTCGAGGCGCGTGCATCGACACTGGCGACCGGGAGTGAGCGGATCGAGGAAGCAGCCCGCAAGGGCGGTCTTCACCTGCTGTTTCATGCTGCCGATGCGAGTGCAGACGGCAACCGCAAGCTCGACCAAGCATGGCGAGTTGGCATGGACGAAGAGGGTTCGGCCCGGGCGGGGTTGATCCTTGCCGTGGACCGCACAATCTTGTCATTGGCATTGGGCCGCGAAAATGTGGTACACATTGGTGTGACAGACGTGCGCGCCGCCGCAAGGGTGGCGGCCGCTGTCGACCGGTGGCACGGTTTTATCGATCATGCGCCCACGGGCTGGCCTTGCGAAAAGAAGTCGCAGGGTTCAGGGCCGCGCGGCGCGAATGGTGTTTGAAGGGTTCGGGTTTAATCAATGAGCGAAACGGAAAAGCCGAAACTGGGCATGCGTGCGCCGCTGGGTATCAAGCGCACTGTCGAGACGGGTCAAGTGAAGCAGAGTTTTAGCCACGGTCGGTCGAACACCGTCGTGGTGGAGGTCAAGAAGCGTCGTTTCGTCAAGCCAGGCGAAGAGGCTCCTCCTGTGCCCGAGGCCATTGTCGAACCGGCGCCCGCACCTGTTGCGGCACCTGCGCCCGCGCCCAAGCCCGTTCCGCCCGCTGCGCCTGCCCGAGCGATGACGCAGCTTGAGCGTCGCGAGCAGCAGGACCGGCTGCTCCGCGAAGCCGAAGAAGCGCGCATGTCGTCGCTTGAAGAAGCACGTCGTCGCGAAGATAGAGAAAAGGTCGAGACTGGCGAAGACGAAAAGCGTCGTGTCGATGACAACCGCAAGGCCGAAGAAGAGGCGCGTATTGCCGCCGAGGAAGCCGCCAAGAACCCTCCACCCGAACCACAGCCCAAGCCCGAAGCCCAAGAGTCGCAGGATCGAGAGGCCGAAGAGCGTCGCTTTGCCAAGCCGGCGAGCCCTGCGGGGATACGCCGCCCCGAACCTGTCCGCCCGACTGCGCGTCCACGCAGCGGCGACGACCGGCGTCAGGCAGGCAAGCTTACCGTCACCCGCGCGCTCGAAGGCAACGAGGAAGGGGCCCGCGCTCGCTCGCTCGCTGCGCTCAAGCGCGCTCGCGAAAAGGAACGCCGCGCCCACGGTAGCGGGCAGCCTCAAGCCAAACAGATCCGCGATGTTGTCATCCCCGAGTCAATCACGGTCGGCGAGCTTGCGAATCGTATGGCTGAGCGGGGCAATGACCTGGTTCGCGCGCTCTTCAAAATGGGCGTGCCCTCGGCGATGGGCGACACAATCGACCAAGATACGGCCGAACTGTTGGTCACCGAATTCGGTCACAACTTCACGCGCGTCAGCGCAAGCGATGTGGAAATCGACATCGCGCAAGATGTCGATTCAGAGGAGACGCTAAAGCCGCGGCCGCCGGTGATTACGATCATGGGTCATGTCGACCACGGCAAAACCAGCCTTCTCGATGCGCTGCGCGGGACCGATGTCGTTCGCGGCGAAGCCGGCGGCATCACCCAGCACATCGGCGCGTACCAAGTGACGCTCAAGTCAGGCGAACAGATCACTTTTCTCGACACGCCGGGCCACGAAGCGTTTGGCGAGATGCGCAAACGCGGCGCGAACATTACCGACATCGTCGTGCTTGTCGTCGCCGCCGACGATAGCATCAAGCCGCAGACCGTCGAAGCAATCAACCATGCCAAGGC
>JAYVVA010000481.1:0-7775 GCA_043787435.1 Sphingomonadales bacterium
GTCAGCGTATCGCTGTCGGCGAGCCGCTCCAACTCCGCAATCTGAAGACGCAACGCGCGAATCTCGCGATGGAGCTCGTCACAATCGTCGTTGACGACCCTGGCTTTGGCATTCTCGCCGCCTAATAGATGTGCAGCTTCGCTCATTGCCAAAACACCAACGGCAAAAAGTGCCGTCCTGTCAACTTCATGTGATGCACCCCCGCGCCTCAAGATTGCACCATGCGACCTCCGACGCTAGATCGCGCCAGATCAGGAGGCATGATGCGATGGCAAAAATTAGCCCGCTGGTCGGGATCATCATGGGCAGCCAGTCTGACTGGGACACGATGCGGGCTGCAGCCGACGTGTTGGAGACGCTTGGGGTGCAATATGAAGTCAGAATCGTTTCTGCTCACCGCACGCCCGAACGCCTTTTCGACTATGCCAAGACGGCGTCAGGGCGCGGATTGAAAGTTGTCATCGCAGGCGCCGGCGGCGCCGCTCACTTGCCCGGTATGGCGGCGTCTTTGACGCATTTGCCGGTTCTGGGCGTCCCCGTAGAATCGAAAGCACTGAGTGGGCTGGATAGCTTGCTATCCATCGTGCAGATGCCCGGTGGCATACCCGTCGGCACTTTGGCCATCGGCAAAGCCGGCGCAATGAATGCGGGCCTGATGGCGGCGTCGATTCTGGCGACGTCCGACGTCGCACTTGCACAGCGATTAATCGCGTGGCGCACCGCACAGACAGACGCAGTGGCAGACACGCCGAAATGAGGACAATCCCACCCGGATCGACGGTCGGCATTATCGGCGGCGGCCAATTGGGGCGGATGCTAGCGTTGGCCGCAGCCCAACTCGGTTACCGCGCTCATATCCTCGATCCCGACATACAGTGCTGCGCTGGAGACGTCGCCGCGGAACTGACAGTTGCCGGCTACGCCGACTGCGCAGCCCTTGCGACATTTGCCGGCGCCGTCGATGTTGCCACCTACGAGTTCGAGAACATCGACGCGCTTTGCCTCGACATTGTTGCTGCGCATGTGCCGGTATTTCCGCCCTTGTCGGCATTGAGAGTGTCTCAGGACCGTATCGCTGAAAAAGTTTTTGCCGCGCAGCATGGCGGTACGCCCGCCAAATGGGCATCGGTTGAAAGTGCCGCAGGTCTGGAAGAAGCGATTTCCGCCGTAGGCATGCCGGCAATCCTGAAAACCACCCGGCTCGGCTATGATGGCAAGGGACAGGCGCGACTCGCTTCGCCCGCTGAGGCCCATGCGGCCTGGACGGCAATCGACTGCAACCCGGCTATCCTCGAAGCCATGGTAGCATTCGATTACGAGTTCTCGATTTTGATCGCGCGTGGGCAGGATGGCACGACCACCCTGTGGGAGGCTGCTGAAAACGTTCACCATGACGGAGTTCTCGCAACCTCGACCGTCCCGCCGCACCCGTCCGTGACGGCGCAAGTCCCACAGGCACGTGCGTTGGCGATAAGGATCGCTGATGCGCTGGACTATGTCGGGGTGCTGGCCATCGAGTTTTTTGCGGGCGCCGACGGACCGGTGTTCAACGAAATGGCGCCGCGCGTGCACAATAGTGGTCATTGGACGACCGAGGGATCGATAACCTCGCAGTTCGAAAACCATATCCGCGCGATTTGCGGACTGCCACTCGGCAATACGTCAGTGGTAACCGACGGCGCCGTGATGACCAACCTGATCGGCCCCGACGTGAACGACTGGCTATCGCTGATGAGCGAGGCTGGTGCTCATGTGCATCTCTACGGGAAGGGCGAGGCGCGTCCGGGCCGGAAAATGGGCCACGTCACGCGCCTCACCAAGAATTAGGCGACGCGGGTCCCCGACATGGGAGACGAACCAAACATGCCGGCCTTGACACTGCCGGTGAGGGTGTCGCCCTCGACGGCCGCTTCGCATTCGAGCAGCATCGGCATCGGTACCTTCATGTCCATCGTCCACGAGATCTTGTTGTCGCCGTCGAACTTGCCGTTATCACACGTCAAACCACCCATCGAGCCAGTGTTGTCACCGCTCCAGGTGCCGCCACCATTATCCGTAACCGTCAAGACCGACTTCTGCTCACCAAGCGGCGATTTGACGACACAATCCCATTTGCCTGTTGCATTCGACATATGCGTTCTCCTGTAAGGCCGCCCATCATTTCGCGGTCGGCAGTTGCACAATTTCAAGGGGAAGACCCAGCTTTTCGAGCTGCGCCCTTATCTTAGCGGCGTCCCCGACCACGACGATAGCGAATTTGTCGGCATCAATAGCCGTACGTGCGGCGCGGTCGAGTTGAGCTGCCGTCATCGCCCGGTACGTCGTTGCGAGCTTGGCGTAGTAATCGTCGGGGCGGTCGAGCTGAACGATTTGCATCAACCCCCCGAGCACCGCTGCCGAGGTTTCAAAGCTGCCTGGGAGCTCGCGGATACTGCCATTGGCAGTGCGGAGCAGTTCGTCTGGAGCCACGCCTTTGGGCCCGAGAAACGATTTCACCTGGTCGAGCAGCGCTTGCACTGACTGGCCGGTCCGATCGGACTGAACCGGGGCGCTGATGATGAAAGGCGTGCGGTTTTCGAACCCCTGAATGTACGACCGAACGCCATATGACCAGCCTTTGGTCTCACGCAGGTCCATGTTGAGCCGTGACAGAAAGCTTCCGCCGAGGACCTCGTTGGCCTGATTGAGGATCGTGCGGGCCGGATCCTTGCCAGTCATGTCAAGCACCTGCCCTGCCATGATCACCGACTGCGGTGAGCCGGGACGGTCGGCAAGATAGAGTCTCGTTGCAGCACGCGCCGGAATCGGAGCCGTGAAATCCTTTTGTGGGCGTGCTCTGCGGTTCGACGGCCAGTTACCAAACCGTGCCTCGAGCAGCGGCTTAATGTCGGCGAGCGTCGTGTCACCGACGATGTAAATTGCCGCATTGTCCGGGACCAGCCAGCTCTGCTGGAAGCCGACCACGTCGTCACGAGTCAGCCCCTTGACGGTCGCCACAGTACCGGTCCCCCCGAACGGCCGCGCATACGGGTAGGAATCGCCATAGAGTTTGCCAGGAAGGATGGTGTTGGCGATCCCCTCGGGCTGGCTGAGCGACGCCGCAATGTGCGACAGCTGTTGGTTACGCAGCCGCGCGACTTCCTTGGGGTCGAAGGCGGGATTGCGGACGACGTCGGCAAGCAGGTCGAGCGATGGCGCAAGGTTGGCGGTCAGCGCGTAGAGACCGACCTGGCTACGATCGACGCTACCCCCTGATGATAATGTCGCGCCAAGCCGTTCCTGCGTCTCAGCAATCTGGGTTGAGTTCCTTGTCGTCGTCCCCTCGTCGAGAAGCGACATCGTGAGCGACTGGAGGCCGAGCTGTTCCTTCGTGTCGGCAGCGGACCCTGCATCGAAACTTACAGCAACGCGTACGACCGGGATTTCGGAGCGACGCGCAAAATACACCGGGATGCCGTTACCGAGCCTGGTGCGTTCGATGCCCGGAAACGTCAGTGCAGGAAAAATCCCCAACGGGGGCGCTGCACGCGTCGGCTTGACCGAAGGTACCTTAACGACTGCTGCGTTCGACACAGCGGTCACTGCTGACGGCGCGTCGCCGGTAACCTCAAGCGTTGCGGGGGAAGTGTCGCGGTCACCTGGCTCGACTGTCACACGCAGCACCGGCCGCGACATCCATTTGCGCGCCGCCAAGGAAACTTTGGAAGGTGTCATAGCCGCCAGCGCTGCCATGTCTTTCTTGTATTTGGCCGGATCGCCCGAATAGACGAGACCTTCGGCCAGTGCGACCGCCTTACCCCCAAAGCCGCCCACCGATTCAAACCCGCCGATCGTGCCGGCAATCGATCGCGTCGCGACCCGACGGACCTCATCTGCCGTCGGACCGGTCCGGAGAAAATCAGCAATAACCGCGTCAAGCCGCGTACCAACAAGCCTCGGATCGGTACCAGGCTTGACGTCCGCGGAAACCGACAAAACGCCGATTTGTTCGAATGCCTGCACCTCGGCGCTCACAGCGACAGCGATCTGTTCGCTACGAACAAGCGCATTGTCGAGGCGGCTCGATGAAAGGCCGCCGAGCACGCCGGCGGCAACATCGAGCGCCGCCCTATCCTTGCCGTTGACGCCCTCGACAGCCCAATAACGGGTCAGTCGCGTATAGGGCACGCGGTCCTTGAGCACGATGTCCCGAGGAGCCTCGAGCGTGGGAACCGATGCATTGATGCGCGCAATGGCCGGACCACGCGGAATATCGCCAAACCATTTGGTAACCAATGTCTTGGCCTGGGCAAGATCGACGTCACCGGCCAGGACAATTACCGCATTGTTGGGACCGTATTTGGCGCGGAACCAGTCTTTGACAGTTTCCAGGCTGGCCGCGTTCAAATCGGCCATCGATCCGATCGTTTCATGGTGATAGGGATGCCCGTCTGGAAACAACGTCGTGTAGACGTAATAGTCGGTCAGACCGAACGGCTGATTGTCACCCTGACGCTTTTCGTTTTGGACAACGCTGATCTGGGTATCGAGCTTTCGCTGAGTCACTCCACCAAGCAGATAGCCCATGCGATCCGATTCGAGGAAAAGCGCAGTCTCGAGCGCCGGCGTGGGTACGGTCTCAAAATAGTTGGTTCGGTCGAACCATGTCGTCCCGTTATAGTCGGTCGCGCCGACCTGCTGCAGCGGTTCGAAGAAATCGCCCGGCGAGTTTTCGGAGCCGTTGAACATAAGATGCTCGAACAGGTGCGCGAACCCCGTTTTGCCTTTGGGCTCGTCCTTCGATCCGACATGATACCACACGCTCACCGCGACAACGGGCGCCTTGCGGTCGGTGTGAACGAGGACGCGCAAGCCATTGGGGAGCGTGAACTGCGCGTAGGGAATGTCCACCTTGGCGACGAGTGTCGATACTTGTGCCGGCGCGTCGGATGCATATGCCGGGGCAGCAAGACTGAGAGTCAAGGCAATGCTGGTCGTGCGGAACATCTCAAAGCATCCTCGAATGAAACTCGTTCTTGGGGCAGGCCTTAGCAGCGTCAATCACGCACGCAACAACATCGCCTTGCTTGTCGTCTGACCGCCTTTTTTCTGACGTCGGATGTCGCTTGGATACGAAGTTGGCAGCGCTGGGGCGTGTTCATCGTCGTATGGCCTTGAACGAGCAGCAGGGGCATCGAGTCCATTGTGCCGCTGATCTCATGGTCGATAGGCATGCTTTGAGTGCGCAACTATGTCGGCGCGCTCAAAATGAACGGGCTTGAACCGGCGCGCCTCGAACATCGCCATCTGATCGGTGTAATGAGGCGAATCCGGGCGGTTGGTTGCCGCGCCATAAGGTTGAATTGACTGCGACGACACATGCCCCGCCTTGTCCCAGTTGATCAGCATGATGAAACTATCGCCATGTTTGACGCGCATCCGCCCGTCTGGCTGCGGATCCCACGACGTCGCGGCGCGCAACGTGTCCGTGCCGCCGCTGGCGGGAACATCGATTGTCCCGTGGCGCAACCGCTGGAGCTCGCCCAACGGCGGATCAATACGCCCGAATCCCTTCATCAAATTGTCGACGACTTCACGCAGTTTTTGATGCGCATCGGGCAGAGGTTCGCCGTGATAAGCCGCCGAATTTGCCATGTGCATCATCGATTCAGCGAGGGCGTCGGCGCGGCCGATGCCGTCGCTGTTCCAGTCCCACGTTCCTAGCAAGGCCTGCGCGCGTTGCAGATCGGGCTCAGCTTTCAGGTTGAGCAACATGATCTTGGCGACCCAGGGGCCGGCAAATCCGGCACGACTATAGGCGGTATCAAATTTTATTTGCAGCAACCGCTCGGGTGTAATTCTGCCCTTTTCCGCCACCAGCAGCTCCATCGCGCGAACGATGCGATTGGTCATTCGCCGCTCGATCCCGAGCAATGGCGAAAAGTTCTTGGGATCGAGTTCGGAGCCAGGCCCAGCAGCCAGAAACGGTGTATTGTTCGAATTGACGATCCATCCCGACGGGGGGTTTACGATCTTCGGCATACGGTCGAAGCCAAGCGCACCTTGCCACATATCCGCCGATGTATCACCAGGAAGGACCCCGGTGTAATCGTAACCGGGTTTGCGCGGCGGAAAGAGCGCATTGTAAACGTACGCAATGCGTCCGGTTTTATCCGCATAGATGAAGTTGGTCGCGGGGATTCCGCCGAGCGACATGGCCCGGGTCCATTCGTCCCAGCTCTGCGCCCGCTCGATGCGATAATATTGCTCGACCATTTTCGCTTGGTCAATACCGGCATAGCGGATCGCAAACGCCCCGTTCTTGTTCAAAATTACCGGCCCCTGGATCGCACGGTAGACCGTTTTGAGGATCGGCAATGTGAAGATACCAAATTTCACCGGCAGCCAGACGCGCTCGCTCTTCAAGGGCAACCACTTTCCGTCATACCGATATTGCTTCGCGTCGGCACTGAGCACCAGTTTGTAGACGTCAATCAGATCTGGATCGTTGACGGTGTTCGTCCAGCCAAGGTTGCGATTGTGTCCCATTAAGACAAAGGGCGTCCCTGGAAATAACGCCCCCGCCATGTCGAGGCCCTGGTCCGAATGAACAGTAGCCTCGTACCATGCGACTTGGCCTTCGTAGGGTTGGTGCGAGTTCGAGATCAGCCAGGTCTTGCCGTCGGACATCTTGTTCGGCGAAACCGCAAAGGCGTTCGACCCGTTCATTGACGGATCGCGACCGGCCGGCGTCAGTCCCGGAACCATCGCGGGCACCGTCGTGTGCGGGGGCAGCTTGTCGGCGGTCAAGGCACCAATCACCGAATCGAGACCAAAGAAGAATGGCGAACGCAGCACGAACCCGGCGGCGATATCCTCGCCATTCACCGGAAAGAGTCGGCGCAGCTTGATCTCGTCGGGATGTTGCGCCGCATAACGGTTAAGCCCAGACGCATATCCGTCGAGCACGGCGCGCACGTCGCCAGGCATTTTGGGAAACTCGCGTGCTGCGGTTGTCCGGGCGCCGAGAAGATGACCCACATAGTCAATTTTCGCGCCTTCGCTGCCCAAAATGGCGCCCGCACGTCCGCGCGTCATCGCGACAACTTCCTGAAGCGTCGAAAAGTCGTCTTCGGCATGGGCGTAGGCGAGCCCATAAGCCACATCGGCATCGGTGTGCCCGAAGACATGAGGAACGCCGAATTCATCGCGGATGATTTTGCTGTCGTACGTCTTGGCGGGCGGCGGGAGGAACGTGCCAGCGGTCAGCGGATCCCAGACCATTCCGGTAATCGCGATCACGCCAATAATAACCAACAGCCACGCGGTGACCCTACGAAACATGCCTATCCCTCCCGTGCTTCTTTGCAGCGCCTCTTGCACGTCGACGCCGCGCAGGACAGGGGCCAAACTTCCATTGGCTGATCGAATTCGCAAAATCGACACGGTTGCCCAGCGAGACGCATCCTGGGCCGCGACTGTCGAAGCCGAAAAACGCGTCCTCGACGATCTGCCAGAACGCGCGTCGGCGCTTGACACGAATGAGCGCAATCGCATCGAGAACGGGGCCGAACACCGATCACCAGTCTCGACGTCGCGGATACGAGCGACACGCAGACGACTCATGCTGATCACGTGACCGACCCTGCCTTTGCCCGCGCGATCTCCTGGTCCTTCGCCTCGGTCTTCACGGGGGTGCCGATCGATGCAACGTTATGCAATACCGGGTTCCGGGCTTTAATTTGTTCGATCAGGCACGTAGCGCCCGCAAGCAACAACTGGCCGGCAGTCACGAC
>JAYVVA010000482.1:0-2794 GCA_043787435.1 Sphingomonadales bacterium
TTTTTCCATCCCGGCAAGACGCAGAACGCCAAGCGGCAAGGAAATTCGCTCGTGAACCTTTCCGCCACGCACGCGGACGAGCTCCAGACTGCCGCCGCCCAGGTCGCCGACAACGCCGTCAGCGTACGGGAAGGCCGAAAGGACCCCGTAGCCCGAAGCCTGTGCCTCCTGATCGCCGGAGAGCACTTCGACGGGCAAGCCCAGCGCCTCGATTTCGGCAACGAAGTTCTTGCCGTCGCTCGCGTCGCGCACTGCGGCAGTTGCTACAGTGCGCACATGTTCGACGCCCATCGCCCGAGCGACAACTCGGAAGCGCTTTAAAGCACGCAGCGCCTGCGCCACCGCGTTGCGATCAAGCGCAGCGCCCTCGCCAAGTCCGCGTCCAAGCCCCGCCGAGACCTTTTCATTGAACAGCACCGACGGCGCACGAGCAGGCTCGGCATACACCACAAGGCGCACAGAGTTCGAGCCAATGTCGATGATCGCCTGAGTATCGGCCACTTAACGCCGCCTGAGGCTGAGTGTGGGGACGCCATGCCCCTGGTCGAGCGCAGCTCCACGTCCCGACAGCGAAGGGTTGGTCATGAAATAGCGATGTAGATTAAACGGTTTCGGGCCACTTTCGACGCGAATGTAGGATCCATCGGCTTGAAGTTCCCAGCTCTGTTCGGTGTCGATTAAATTAGCGACCATGACCTGATCAAGCACTTGGTCATGCACGGTTGGCGTCTCGATCGGTAACATATATTCGACGCGTCGATCGAAATTGCGCGGCATCCAGTCAGCGGATGAAATGTAAAGCTTGGCTCGGTCGTTGGGCAACGCCTTTCCAGCCCCAAATGCCCAGATGCGGCTGTGCTCTAGGAATCTCCCCACGACCGATTTGACGCGAATCGTGTCCGACAAGCCCACAACCCCCGGTCTCAGGCAACAGATTCCCCGAATGACGAGTTCGATCGGCACGCCCGCTGCACTCGCCGCATAGAGCTTGTCGATAATCTTGGGATCGACCAGCGAATTCATCTTGGCCCAAATGCCCGACTGCCGTCCTGCGCGAACATGTGCGATTTCGGCGTCGATCAAATCGGTCAGCTTTTTCCTCAGGCCACTGGGCGACAGTGTGAGCAATTCGAGCCCGCGTGGCTCGACGTAGCCCGTTATGTAATTGAACATCTGGGCTGCATCGCGCCCGGCGCGCGGATCTGCGGTGAAAAAACTCAGATCCGTGTAAATTCGTGCAGTAATCGGGTGATAGTTGCCGGTCCCGAAATGGCAATATGTGCGATTCAGCCCGCCTTCTCGCCGGACCACCATCGACACTTTTGCGTGCGTCTTCCAATCGATGAAGCCATAGACGACCTGCACCCCCGACCGCTCGAGCTGCGACGCCCACAAAAGATTCTGTTCTTCATCGAACCGCGCCTTCAGCTCGACTACAGCGGTCACCGACTTGCCGGCTTCTGCCGCATCACAGAGCGCGCGGATGACGGTAGGCTGCTTGCCGGCGCGATAGAGCGTCTGCTTGATGGCCACGACATCGGGGTCCGCGGCAGCCTGCCGCAGGAAAGCGAGCACCACATCAAACGATTCATACGGATGATGAATCACGATGTCCTTGGCGCGGATTGCGGCAAAACAATCGCCGTCATAGTCGCGGATTCGTTCGGGAAAACGTGGCGAATAGGGTGTGAATTTCAAGTCCGGCCGATCTTCCTCGACCAGCGCCTCCAGCGCGCCAATACCCAGAAACGCCTCCTTTTCGATGATCAACGCGTCTCCCCCACCGAGTTCGCGTTTGAGCACGGCCTCAAGATCGGCGCTCATCCCCGTTTCGAGATCGAGGCGGATCACACGACCTCGCCGGCGTCGCATGATCGCCGTCCGAAAATACCGGACGAGGTCTTCCGCCTCTTCCTCGACTTCGATATCGCTATCTCTAATGATGCGGAAGACGCCCGCATCGCAGACTTTGTACCCGGGAAACATCTCGGAGGCGTAACGCCGCAACAAGCTCTCAATCGCGATATAGGTCGCCTTGACACCCGGCAGCCTCAGGAACCGCGCCACTGTCGGGGGGATCATGACAAGTTCCCGGATAGACTCGCCGTCGGACAGGCGCTTCAAGTCGAAAATGAGGCTGAGCCCCAGGTTGGGAATGAACGGAAACGGGTGCGCGGGGTCAAGTGCCTGAGGCGTCAGCACCGGAAAAATCTGCTCGCGGAAATACGTGTCCAGCCACGCGATCGATCTTGCAGGGACCTCATCGGCGCTCACGACCTGAATGTCCGCGTCGGCGAGCTCGCGCACGATTGCCAGCCACGTCTGCTGTTGCGCATCGGTCAGCAGATCGGCATCTGCCGCGACGGCCGCTAATTGCTGCGCAACTGTCATGCCGTCGACCGACAGTTCGTCGACATGCTGCAATTGCTGCCCCTTCAGGCCCGCTACGCGAACCATGAAGAATTCGTCGAGGTTGTTTCCCGAAATCGAGAGGAAGCGCAGCCGTTCGAGCAAGGGATGCGCGCGATTCGTCGACTCCTCGAGGACGCGACGGTTGAAGGCGAGCCAGCTCAGCTCACGGTTGAAATAGCGACTGGTCGTGTCGGACATGCGTAAGCCTCTATCGCGCTTCGGGAGGACCGTCGATTGGCGCCAGCACCTCACGGGCGAGCGGAATTGTCACGGCGCGACGCCGCGCCAGCGACGCGGCGTCGAGAGCGTCGACCAGCCCGATAACACCAAAATGGCTGCGGGGACTACGCGGCACGAGATAAGCAATGACTTCTGGACCTAC
>JAYVVA010000483.1:0-8189 GCA_043787435.1 Sphingomonadales bacterium
CCCTTCGCCGTCGTGATCGACCGCGCGCGGCATCGAATGCATTGCGACGCTGACGTGCCTTGTATGGCGTTGTTGAGCTTGTAGCACCCGCGGAGGCCAGCTCCTGCTGGTATGAATAAAGGAATACGCGACAGCGATCTTCAATGATAGCGGTGGCCGCGCTTTAGATCAGCGCTGTAAAAGCACCCCGGTTACGTCACGCGATACTCAAATTGGCATGCTCAGAAAAGGCCTGCCCGAATGGACAGGCCTTTACGCTGCTTAATTCAAACGCGCTGGGTCATCCAGCGCGCTGCGCTTCACCTCAACGTGGTCGTCTTTATAGGCTGGAGCAGTCTCGTCGAAGCGCTCCCAGCCGCTGTCCCGGTAATCCGAACCACGGGTAGCAGCATCTACCGGCTTGTGACGCTTCAGGACCTCCTCAGCCTTTGACGCAGTGTCGTCTGGTACACGTGCGCTCACCAACGTAGCGCCCCGACGCAAGCCCTCTGCATAAACATTGGCTTCGTCATCGGAATGACCGGCATTTTTCAAGGCGCCTACAATGCCTCCGGTCGCGGCGCCGCCGGCGGCCCCGATCCCCGCGCCCGCTATGGTAGCGACGAGCCAACCCGCCGCCACGATGGGACCCAGACCCGGAATGGCCAAAAGCCCGAGCCCCGCAAGCAGGCCACCCACACCGCCGATAGCCGCTCCGGTCGACACGCCGCGATCGACGTCGCCCTCGGCGTTGACCCCGCGATCAATGTGGTCATTCGTGGCATCGCCTGTGTGCGATTGCGTCGGCACGTGATCCCGATCGTGGGCAACAATGCTGATATCGCTGTGGGAGATGCCAATGCTCTCGAGATCGCGGACAGCGTTGGACGCATCGTTATAGTTATCAAACAGTCGTGTAATAGTCTTTGTCATGATTAATCTCCAAATCTAAAAGTCAGCGAATTGTGATATTGCCTTTATAGTCGAGGGCGACAGTGACGTGTTTTCCGCCTTTGGCGGCCGAGCCCGTCCACGCGCCACTTTGGTCCTTCATCAATTTGGTGATGTGCGAATAACCTGCTTTGCTCAGTCGGCCTCGCGCTTGAGCCTGAGTGAATGAATTCGAGCCGCGAGCGGGAGCCGCAACACTGTGTGACGCGCTGCTCTTGACTGCAGGATTATGCGAACCTTCCGTCGATTGCGCGAGGGCAGGGCTGGCGGAGGCGGTGACGAGCAGCGCAAGGACAAGCCCAATAGTAGGTCCAAATTTCATGATGTTCTCTCCTGTTTTTCCGACACGTCTGAACGCCCAACGATAGAAAAAGAGCCGCAAAAAAGAAAATCCAGCGATCCGTTTGACCCTGCAGGGTGATGTGTTGTCGAGGCAAAGTCGCTGTGCTGATGCGATAGGCGGATACCGGATCAGCGCGCTGGTCCGTCCGCGAGTCTGTTTTCGCGCGTTATCCGTGCGGACCGCCCGGTACGTCAGTGATTCAGCATTGCCCTGCCAGCCTACCGCATCAGAGCTTGCGCGGCTTCAATGATGCCGGACAACCCGTATGGCTCGATAAACCGAAGTGCGCCTTCGACCGGCTGGAGCGCTCGGAGCGCGGTGTCGCCGTCAGCTGCTTCAATGACCTCATGTTCAGCATATTCGAATTCCGCGAGGGCAATTGCACGGATCATTGCCTCGTCTTCCACAATCAGAACCGTTCCCATTTTCGCTCCTTGTTGTGTTCTAGTCGGCTCCGTCGCGCGGTATGATAAGCCTGATCGCCGTTCCCTTGTCCGTTACCGTGTCCACTTCGACATCACCGCCAGACCGCCTGGCAAATCCGTAAAACTGGCTCAGGACAAGTTCCATCCCATGCCCCAGCGGCTTCGTTGTCATAAACGGTTCAAAGATGTGGTCGCGGATATCCTCGCCGATGCCCGTACCGGTGTCAGAAATCGCAACGACCAAGCGCTACGCGATCAAGTCACGCGATAAGACTATCACCTACCTTGCTCACCCCATTTTTGGGATGCGGTTCCATGAATGTGTCACTGCGCTGCAAACCCTTGATCGGCTCGCCCGGAGAGCGTTTACGGTGAGGTCGATGCCCGAAAGCTGCGATCGTCATTGACGCTTTTTTGCGAAGCCGAGCCGTCGCCGTTGTTTGTCGACGCACTCGTGCACTGGTTCTACGGTCAACAGGATATGCAGACGACCGCACTGTTGACCGACTAAGCTGGACGAAGTCGCCGCAGACTCGCCGACATGGGGTTTCGCCGCTCGGAACGCCCGCTGATCTTCGATAACGATCGCCGGTTTATCGGCGCCACCGGCGAGTTTCATATTGTATGAGTTTTCAAGTTCGCGGTGGGCAGTCGCCGCGGCCCGCGTAGGCGGGGGCTCGGCCCTCAAAGCTTCTTTCACAGTTCGGCGTTCGAAATACTCTCCGCCATCTTTGTGTACGCACGCTCCTTATTTGAGATGTTTTCTCTCCGGGACGCCGGCAATTGTTCCGGCCGGGCAAAAACCTTGCTTCTCGCCAATCGGTTCCATCGATTTTGAGGATCAGCGCAGGCTTCGGACATGCCGCCGGTCGACATCGCCGAGCGCTTGGCTACGTCGTCCCGACAAAGCCATAACGAGCGGTCATTCTTAGGCAGCTGCCGCAGCGCGTACGACGAGCGGAGCCACCGCAGGCAAACACTTGAACCCCGGGCGCGCGAACAGATAGCCTTGGACATATCGGACTCCCATTGCTTGCAGCACCTCGTATTCCGCGTCCGTCTCGACCCCCTCAGCGATGGTCGCGATGCCGAGAGACTCTGCGATGCGGAGGACTCCGTCGACAATCATCCGGCGCGGCAGGCTCGCCTCGATCCCTCGCACAAGATCCATGTCGAGCTTGATGTAGTCCGTCTGAAACTTGGCAAGAAGCCCGAGCCCAGCATGTCCCGCGCCAAAGTCATCGATCGCCGTGGCGAAACCCATCTTACGGTAGCTTTCGACGATGTCCTTCACATGATCAGTATCCGTCATTTCCTCGTTCTCGGTGAACTCGAAGATCAGACGGTCAGTGGGAAAACCAGTTGCGCGTGCTGTCTTGAGCGTCAACTGGATACAGGCAGCGGGTGAATAGACTGCCTTCGGAAGGAAGTTAATAGAAAGCCGAGCTTGCGTGTGCAGAATACCGGCTGCAACCGCGCCTTCGATAGCCGCAACCCGACACTTCTGATCAAAGGCGTAGCGGTTTGCCGGCGTAACGCGCGCAAGAACCTGATCTGCGCCTTCGCCGGCGCTACCACGCACCAGCGCTTCAAACGCGAAAGGGCGTCCTGTCAGAACATCGACGATCGGCTGGAACGCCATCGCAATGTCAAAATCATGGTTCTGTGAGCTACACCCCTGACACCCCGCGCGCATGTTTTTTACCTCTAGGCATGCCCATCTACCCGATGAATGCTAACAGCATGTAAAATGGGGTCGAACATTGCAGAGTGCGAATGTGCGTCCCCGGGTGTCAATTTCGAGGGCCTGCCCTATTTGTCCAGTCGAGACGGCGCGATCCGGCGACGGCGGCTTCGGCCAACATGGCATTCGCCGTCACTGGACCCGATCGGGTCGACGCCGCGAGAGTGTGTAATAACGCGCCAGCTAACGGCGTGGCAGGGCGCCGGCCGATAGCCCGCGCGCCCAGATGTTTATCACCCCTGCCTCTTCTGTCCGAACGCGATTCACTCATGCAACTTATCGCTTGATCATGAGTTTGTGTGGGCTAGGGGGCAAGCGTGCCACATATAAACGTCAAAGCGATCATCGCTAAGTTAAAAGCTCATAGATTTTGGGCGATGGGCCTGTTGTCTCTCGTTCTTTTGCTCGCTGGCTACTTGGGGGCTGGTCCGGGAGGCAGCGGTGCGCTCGCGGCGTCAATGCTGCTGGACCCGTTGTCCGTGTTTGCCGAGCGTTCGCCAGGATTGCGTGGTGCTGGCGCCCTTGCCCAAACCAAACTGGCGTATGCGCGAGCCAGACCTGCGCGCGGTCCCGGCGCGCCGTCTGCGCCGAGCGAACGCGTCCTGAGTAATGTACGGTCGCGCCCGGCTATGCCAGCCGCCCCGCTCGAGCTCGGTTCTGAGCGACCATTGTCGATCGGCGCGCCCCTGTTGGATTTACCGGTGCTGCCCGACAACGCGCTAAGCTTGCCGCTACTAGGCTCGATTCCCGGCGGCAGTGGCGGTAGTGGACCGGTAGGCTTCCCAGCTATCGGAAGCACCGGGGGAGTGCCTGGAGGTAGCGTCACTCCGCCAAGCGCAGTTCCGGCGGTACCGGAACCTGCAACTTGGCTGTCCATGTTCGTCGGCTTCTTTTTTATCGGCTTTGCCGTGCGGTCACAGCGTCGCCGGGAGGTGCGAACGCGCGTCGCTTGCTTGGCTGCCACCGCCAAGAAACGATAATCCATGCGTCTTCGCGCGAGCGTCGTCGTCGGCGCGATTGTTCTTTTCGCGGTAGGGGTGACAGCAAGCAGCATTGCTCAAAATACTGCTCGTCTCGATACTTCCGCCGATCAAGTCCGTCCTCCAATGGCGCAGCGGATTATATACCCGGCTAACCGTCATATGACTCTGGTATTACCTGACGGGACGACGCGCCCGGTGCTCAGTATGTTGAATATGCGCCACAAGATGCAATTCGGTGATTATCTTTGGAATGACAGCGGAATCGCGGCTGGGCCAGCGTGGGTGCGCATCGATCTCGCTCGGCAGACATTGTCAGTTTTCCGAGCTGGGCATGAAATCGGATCGACCGTCATTCTGTTCGGCGCCGACCGCAAGCCCACCCCGAGCGGAGTCTTTGCGATACTCGAAAAGGCAGAGACACATCGTTCGACCCTGTACGATGCCGAAATGCCCTTCATGTTGCGCCTGACGCGCGACGGTGTCGCGATCCATGCAAGCAATGTACGCAAGGGCGCCGCGACGCACGGGTGCATCGGTATACCACTGCCATTTGCCCGGCTGCTGTACCAACAGATGCACGTCGGCAATCAAGTGGCGGTCATCACGTCATAACAATTAAAAGCCCCTCCGGAACAGTCAAGTTTGAGGGTAGCGCGTGACAATCATGATGAGCGCACAATAACGCTGATGGGTGCGCGACAACGCTGTCCCTGTTGCAGACTGTTCTTCCTAACCGACCGTTAACTACGCTCCGAAACCACGTCGAAAACACAAGGTGCCAGACCTCCACGGATTAGCGGAGGGTAGGACACGGTGTCGGTCAACGATTTTGCCTCGAAAGCTGCATCGCTGCTGCTCGCCGCAGCAACACCGTTTTTGCTCGGCGCGTCGAGCTTGTCGGCGAGGTTCGACGCCCGCATCCTTGCCGCACACAATCGTGAGCGGGCGAGCTTGAGCATCGCGCCTCTTCGCTGGAATCCTGCGCTGGCCTCGTCCGCGCAAGCTTGGGCCGATCACCTCGCCGCGACCGGGCTTTTCGAACATGCACCTGAGCTCCCCGCCAATCCGGAAGGTGAAAACCTTTGGGCAGGAACCAGAGGCTACTACTCGTTGGAATCCCGGGTCGATGCCTGGATCCGTGAAAAGCAGTTCTTCAAGCAGGGGACGTTCCCCGCGAACAGCACCACCGGCAACGTGGAAGATGTCGGCCATTACACGCAGTTGATGTGGCGCGACACACACGACGTGGGCTGTGCTGAAGCGACCGGTCAGCACGAGGATGTTCTCGTGTGCCGGTATAGCAGCGCGGGCAATTACGTTGGCGAAAACGCATTTTGATTTGAGCAAAAGCAGCTCACCCACGGCTCCCGCCGGAACAGCGATCCACTCGAAGTCACCGCAGTTGACTGTCTTTGCTTCCCCGTCGGTTGAACATAGTCGTCGGCGGCCGGTCGCGCCCGGCCTGACATCTGACGCAGGTGCGTACCCCGGGGACAGCTTGCCGCCGACCCAGCGGAACGTCGTCGCCACACAGAGTGCAGAGCATTGCGCTTTCGCCGGTCGGCATCTGTGCACGCGCCGCCAGGACCGCATCTGTCACACTGTCATCGATCTGGTCTTGCACGGCGCCGTCTCGCGTCCAACCACCTGCCATTTACCCGCTCCTTCCAAATCCACCTCGCAATAACGGCGCGACGGGTTCGGAAGTTCCTGCCGAGTTCGGGTCTCGCCCTTGGCTGGCGATCTCGCCACGAACGTTCACATGCCGCCAACGAGGCACGATCGCCGCTCGTCCAATCAAGCTTCGCGCTGCCGTCCTGGCAGCGGACGAGGTCGCCAGATATCTGGCTGAAACAATGTCGGCAGGCCACGCCTTCTCATTTCAGCATCGCCGCCGCGCTACATGCGGCCCTCGACGCAGCAGGGTTAGCCAACGCGCGACCAACGATGGGCATCGGCTCAGAAGAGGGCGCCGGCCATTGTCAAAAAATTATCCACCAATTTGTCGATCACCGATCGGTTGCGCACCCAGTCTGGATCAACGGGATCGCTGTCTGCGAGGTAGGTGTGCTGGCGGGCCAAAACGACGGCGACCGTCTCGGGGCTGTAGAACAGCAGATTGTTTTCAAAGTTGAGTTCAAGACTACGCCGGTCCATGTTTGCTGAGCCAATAAGGCAAAGAGATTGATCAACAACCAGCGTTTTTGAATGCAAAAGACCACGTCGATATTCAAACAGGTGAACGCCGGCATCGACCAGCTGGGGATAAAGCGCCTTGCTTACGGCGCCGACGACGCGGCTATCGTTGCGGCGAGGCAGGACGAGGCTCGTTTTCACGCCGCGCCGCGCGCATCCCAGCAATGCTGCAAACAGCGGCGGATCAGGCACGAAATAGGGCGTCGTAATAATCACTTCTTCTTGCGCCGCATACAGCACGCTCGCGAAAACCTGTGACATCGCGCCGCGGTGCGACAACGGGCCAGTGCCGAATGCTACCATCGACACGTTTCCGTCCGAGGCAGGGATCTGGTGTTGCAACTCTTTGCTGAGGTCCTCACCCGTCTCCACGACCCAGTCACTGGCAAAAAGGATGTCGTGCTGACTGACGATCGGCCCTTCTATCCGCACCATGATGTCGATCCAGGGGGCGTACTCGGCTTTGATACGAAATTCGGGATCAGCCAGGTTTTGGCTTCCGACATAAGCAATGCCGCCGTCGATGATCAGCATTTTTCGGTGGTTGCGAAGATCTATGCGGTGGACAGCAAGGATGCTGAGGCTGCGTGAACGCCCAAGCGACTGACACAGCGAGATCCCTGCGGCCCGCATCCGCGTCCAGTGAACGGACTTAACCATCTGACGCGAGCCAATCGCATCCGCACACACACGGCAGCAAACCCCCCGCGTCGCTGCACGCAATAATGCTTCCACGATGGCAATGCCGTTATGATCTAGGAGCCAGATATAAGTTGTTAAATGAACTCGCCGCTGAGCCGCGTCGATGTCGCTGGCCATCTGTGCGATCGCCTCGTTGCTGTCGGCGGCGAGCGTTAAACGATTGCCACTGACAATCCCCAGCTTGCTGATATGTTCGATTGTCCTGAACGGGACGTGATAGTGAGACGGAACCGCTGTTAACGCCGTTTCGTCACGTCGCTCGATCTCCAGAGCGACGAGAAGCTTATAAGCCCGGCGTGCCTGCAGGCGAAATCTAGCTGAAACCCAAGGCTCGCCAACCATCAAATAGGCGACAGGCGCGACGACCGGAAAAAGCATCAACGCCAGGACCCAAGCCGCGCGTGAATTGGGATCGCGGCCGTCCACGACCAGCGCACGCAAAATGACGGCGACATGCACCGCAACGAGAATGAGCGGCCAGTGCCACAAATGCGCCTCCTGTTCTCAATGCGCGACTCAAGCGCGTTCGTGAGCACTGACCCTGTTTATACGTGTCCCAATTCCGCGGGGTGACGCCAAATAACAACTGACACCGACACGGCGTGGTGCGCACAAACTAGCCCGCGGCGCCTCCGCTTGGCTGCGGACGAGACTGTTCCCAAGCGGTTCGCAAACTCCGAGGCGTCATCCGACCAATCCGCGGCAAGATATCTAGAATCAGCGGCGTTGATAATGATGACTGCCGGTGGCGCTGACGTAATGACCGCCTTTGTGACTGGAGCCGTGACCGCCGACGTAATGCCCGCCATGGCTTGATCGGTGCGCGTGGTCATAAAAATGTCCGCGTGCCTCGAGCAATGTAGGCG
>JAYVVA010000484.1:0-1826 GCA_043787435.1 Sphingomonadales bacterium
ATTAGCGCCGTTTGGATCTCGCCCATCGATTTTATCGTCGCATCGTGTGCAGAAATGTCAGGTTCTTCCTCCATCACGCGTTCGACATTTTCTACAACGACGATCGCGTCATCGACCAGCAGCCCGATCGACAGCACCATCCCGAACAGGGTCAATGTGTTTATCGAGAAACCGGCCAGCGCAAGCACGCCGAACGTGCCCAACAAGACGACGGGCACAGCAATCGCGGGGATCAGCGTCGCGCGCCAGCTCTGCAAGAAGACGAACATGACAATGACGACCAGGACTATTGCTTCGAAAAGCGTCTGGACCACCTCGCTGACCGACAGCCGAATGAACGTCGTGCTATCGACCGGGAAGGCATATTTGTACCCGTCGGGAAACGACGCCGACTGCCGCAGGACTTCCGCTTTGACAAGTTCTGCTGTTTTTAGCGCGTCCGAACCTGGTGCGAGCTGAACGGCGATACCTGCGCCGGGGTGACCGTTAAAACGGCTGACAACACTGTAATTCTCCGAACCGAGTTCGACCCGAGCGACATCCTGGAGCAAAACGCGCGATCCGTCGCTCTGTGTCTTGAGAACAATGCGGCGAAACTGTTCGGGTGTTGTGAGCCGCGATCGCGAAGTGACCGTGGCGGTCAGCATCTGGTCGCTTGACGACGGTTGCGCGCCAATCTGGCCAGCGGCAACTTGCGTATTCTGCGCCTGAACCGCCGTCGTCACATCGCTTGGCATGAGCTTTACGGCGGCAAGTTTGAACGGATCAAGCCAGATCCGCATCGCATATGGCGAACCAAAGACGTTGATGTCGCCGACGCCTTGAATGCGCCCGATCGTGTCTTGGAGGTTTGAGACCAGGTAATCAGAAACGTCGATGTTGGTCTGCCTGTTGGTTGAATCGTAGACGGCAGCGATCAAGAGAAAGTCAGAACTTGCCTTCGTCACGACGAGGCCCTGCTGCTGAACCTGTTGAGGCAACCGCGCGAGCGCCTGTTGCACCTTGTTCTGGACCTGCACCTGAGCAATGTCGGGATTGGTGCCTTTCGCAAAGGTCGCCGTAATCGCTGCCGATCCGGCAGAGCTCGACGAAGAGCTGAAATAGATCAGCCCATCGATCCCGCTAAGCTGCTGTTCGATGACCTGCGTGACGCTGGATTCAACCGTGTCAGCCGAAGCGCCTGGATAGGTGGCACGAATGTTTATCGATGCCGGCGCGATATCGGGATATTGTTCGATCGGTAGCGTCATCAGCGCGCCGACACCGCCCAACATGATGACGATAGCAATGACCCACGCAAAGATCGGGCGATCAATGAAGATGCGGGAAATCATTTTTGCGGGTCAGCCGCGCGCCGCGGTATTGGGCTTGGGCGTGTGGAGCCTTGACCCGGCGATGACGGGCGTAATCGTCGCATTAGGGCGAATCTTGCCTAGTCCCTCAACAATGACCCGGTCGCCAGGTTTTAACCCCGCAGTCACCAGCCATTTGTCGCCTATTGTGCGGTCGGCCGTGACCGTGGTGCGCACCGCCTTATTGCCCGGTCCGACCAAATAAACGGTCGCCCGCCCCTGCACATCGCGCGACAGGCCTGCCTGCGGCACAAGGATTGCGTCCCTTAGCGTCGCCTGGCTCAAGTCAGCACGAACGTACATGCCAGGGAGAATCAAGCCTTGCGGATTTGGAAAACGAGCCCGGAGGGTAACAGTGCCTGTGTTGGGATCGACCATTGCCTCTGAAAATTGGAGTGTGCCTCCATAGCCGTATGAGCTCCCATCTTCGAGCATCAGTTTGACGCTTGTTGACGACGCAGCCACGCCGCCTTG
>JAYVVA010000485.1:0-7511 GCA_043787435.1 Sphingomonadales bacterium
ATGATGTGACCGGACGCCTGCTCGCGGTTCTGGCTGATCTGCTGTGAAAGTCCTTGGTCACGATTCGCAGTTTGAAGCGATCCGCGCTGCCGTGGACAACGGGCGTATGCACCATGCCTGGCTTCTTCACGGACCGCGCGGCGTCGGCAAGGCAAGCTTTGCCAAGGAAGTTGCTGCAAAACTACTTGCCGAAGCTATTTCAAACGCGTTGAG
Source organism: Sphingomonadales bacterium (assembly GCA_043787435.1). Classification (GTDB taxonomy): domain Bacteria; phylum Pseudomonadota; class Alphaproteobacteria; order Sphingomonadales; family Sphingomonadaceae; genus Sphingomonas_O. The sequence continues at coordinate 214 of JAYVVA010000485.1, forward strand.
CAGCAAAGATTTTGTCGTTGAGTTTAACCATCCGACTGCCAAGCTGATCGCGGCACGCAGCCATCCCGATTATCAGCTCATCGAGCGCGAAATTTGGGCAGACGCCACACGGCTGGTTCCGTATGCTGACCGCAAGGGTGATGAAATTCGCGCGCGCGGCATCCGCATCAACCAGATCCGCTGGTTGGGGCCGATCCTGTCGATGGCCCCTTCGCTGGCAGATCGTCGCGTGATCGTGATCGATGCGGCCGACGACCTCGAACCACCAGCGGCCAATGCGCTGCTTAAGATGCTCGAGGAACCGCCCGCCAGCACCATTTTCATGCTTGTAAGTCATGCGCCCGGCCGTTTGTTACCGACAATCCGTTCGCGATGCAGAAGTCTTGCCTTTGCCAGGCTCGATGATGACGTGATGGCGTCGATCCTTGCCGAGCAAGCCCCGCACCTCGACGACATGAGCCGCGCGGTCGTGCTCGCGGTTGCAGGGGGCGCGCCCGGCAGCGCATTGTCGGTTATCGAAACCGATGTGCCTGGCATCGATGCGGCCCTGCGCGAAATTGCCGTGACGGGCGACCCGTACAATGTGCTACGCCTTGATCTCGCGGGAAAGCTGGCGCTGAAGGCGGCGCTACCCCGCTACGAAGCTTTCCTCAGGCGCGCGCCCGCGTTCATCGCGTCACAGGCGCGTACAAGGTCGGGTCCCGCGCTCGCCATCGCGCTCGAAGCGTGGGAAAAAGCGCGAAAGCTTGCAGATGTTGCCATTCCGCAATCCTTGCCGGCCGAAAGCGTCGTCTTCGAAATTGCTGGGCGCGTTGCAACGCTTGCCCCGAAGGACGCGTCCGCTAAAGCCTGACGCATGTCACCTGAACCCTTCTACATCACGACTGCGATCAGTTATCCCAACGGTCGGCCGCATATCGGTCATGCCTATGAGGCAATCGCGGCGGACGCGATCGCGCGTTTCCAGCGGATGCAGGGGCGCGAAGTCCGTTTCCTGACAGGTACCGACGAACATGGCTTGAAAATGGTCCAGACAGCACGCGGGCAGAACCGCGAGACGCGTGATTTGGCAGATGAAATGTCAGGCTACTTCCGTGACATGTGCGCGAAACTTAATATCTCAATTGATCGGTTTGTGCGTACAACGGCTCCCGAGCATCATAGTGCAAGCCAAGCGTTGTGGGCGCGCCTCCAAGCAAATGACGACTTATATCTCGATCGTTACGAAGGATGGTACTCAGTCCGAGACGAGGCATTTTACGATGCAAGCGAACTTGTCGAGGGACCCAGCGGCAACAAGTTGTCGCCCCAGGGAACGCCGGTCGAATGGACGGTCGAGGAAACCTGGTTCTTCCGTTTGTCGAAATATCAGGATGCGCTGCTCAAGCTCTACGCAGACGAGGCGGACTTCATCCGACCCGAGAGCCGCCGCAACGAAGTCATACGCTTCGTCGAGGGGGGATTGCGGGACTTGTCAGTATCGCGGACCAGCTTCGATTGGGGCGTTAAAGTCCCCGGAAACGACGATCATGTCATGTATGTCTGGCTGGACGCGCTGACCGCCTACTTATCAGGGATCGGATTTCCGGACGACACCGAGGAATGGCAAAAATTCTGGCCCGCAAGCTTGCACCTGATCGGCAAGGACATCGTCCGTTTCCATGCCGTCTATTGGCCTGCATTTCTGATGTCAGCGGGGATCGCGCTCCCCAAGGCAGTCTTTGGGCACGGTTTCCTGCTTGCGCGCGACGGCGCCAAGATATCGAAATCGGCCGGTAATGTCGTTGATCCCATGGCGTTGGCAGAGCGTTATGGTGTTGATGCTTTCCGTTATTTTCTTCTGCGCGAAGTTAATTTTGGACAAGACGGCAGCTGGAGCGAGGATGCCATCGTCACACGGTGCAATGCAGAGTTGTCAAACAGCTTCGGCAATCTGGCGCAGCGGACGCTCAGCCTGATCGTGAGGAACTGTGGCGGTCGTTTGCCCCTTGTTCGCGATGAGGCGCCAGAAGATGACGTGCTCCTGGAGTTGGTCGGTAAGGCGGTAGGGGAGACCATCCCGCGGGCATACGACGCTTTGGCGCTTTCGCAGGGTGCGGAGGCCTGGCTGCAGGTAGTGTTCGCGTGCAACGCCTATATCGATGCTCAAGCCCCTTGGGCGCTCAAGAATACTGATACCGAACGAATGGAAACGGTGTTGGCGACGCTCTATGTTTGCATCGCGCAACTGGCAGTCGGGATAGCACCGCTCATTCCTGCCAGCGCCGGTAAATTACTCGATCAGATGGGCGTGCCGCACGACGCGCGGACGTTTGGCGGCATCGGATCACCCTGGTATTCGCTGCTCGTGAAAAGCGAATACCGTTTGCTCCCCCCCCAGGGACTGTTTCCCCGTCTCGAACTGTCTACCGAGCTACTTGCCTGATGTTCGTCGATTCACACTGTCACCTCAACTACAAGGGTTTGGTCGAGGATCAGGCGGCTGTACTTGAGCGCGCGCGCGGGGCGGGCGTGGATGCAATGCTCAACATTTCGACGCGCGAGCGCGAGTGGGACGAGATCGTCGCAACTGCCGAGCGCGAGCCCGATGTGTGGGCCTCGATTGGCATTCATCCCCACGAGGCCGACGCTCATCCTGATGTCGACACGACAAAGCTGGTTGCGCGCGCCGCCCATCCACGCGTGATTGCCATTGGCGAAACGGGCCTCGATTATTATTACGATCACAGCGATCGGGATCGGCAACGGCTGAGTTTTCGCAGTCATATCGCGGCGTCGCGCCAGACCGGCCTGCCGTTGATCGTTCACACCCGCGACGCCGAAGCGGATACCGCCGAGATCCTGACGGACGAAATGGGGAAAGGCGCCTTCACAGGCGTCATTCACTGTTTCACGGCCAGCGCGGCGTTTGGACAAATTGCGCTCGATCTCGGGCTCTATATTTCGATTTCGGGCATTGTAACATTCAAGAACGCCAAGCACTTGCAGGAAGTTGCTTTAACAATTCCCGAAGACCGAATGCTGATTGAAACCGATGCACCATTTTTGGCGCCGGTTCCTCATCGCGGCAAAACAGGCGAGCCGTCGTTTGTCGCCGATACCGCGCGGTTTCTAAGCGAATTGCGCGGCGTCTCTGTGGAGACGCTCGGCACGACTACGGCGACAAACTTTTACCGATTGTTCTCCAAAGCCAGATCGTGAAGGTCACTGTCCTTGGTTCAGGCACGTCGTCCGGCGTCCCCCGTGTGGATGGAAACTGGGGTGATTGCGATCCCGATGAACCGCGCAATCGGCGCCGCCGTGTATCGATCCTCGTCGAACATAGCGGCACGCGTATCCTTGTCGACAGTTCGCCCGATCTGCGTGAACAATTGCTGGCCGAAGGCGGCGGCCGTCCATCGGCAGTGATCTGGACGCATGAGCATGCCGACCATTGCCACGGCATCGACGATCTGCGCCCATTCTATTTTTACGGGAAGGACGCCATCCCTGGCTTTGCTCGGGCGCGCACCCGGGCCGAGCTCGAATTGCGATTCGGCTTCGCGTTTTCGGGGCACCAGGGCTATCCTCCTTTTATGTCGTGCGGCGATCTGGCCGACGATGATAACATGGGCGGCATACGGGTGCGCGCCGTCGATCTTCCGCACGGGCAGATTACGAGTGCAGGTCTGCGGTTCGATGCCGGAGGCAAGTCGATTTGTTACTTTACCGATTTCAATGCGATGCCGGAGGGAGCTGCCGAATTGGTTCAGCAAGTCGATCTGTGGATTGTCGATGCCGTCCGCCGCGCGCCGCATCCGACTCATCCGCACCTCGCGCAGACGCTCGACTGGATCGCGAAACTGGCACCCAAGCGCGCCATCCTGACTCATATGGACCAGTCAATGGACTACCAAAGTCTTTGCAAGGAGCTGCCGTTGGGTGTCGAGCCTGGCTACGACGGCATGGCGGTAACGCTGTGAACGGCGATACGACCGCCAGGCTGGTCGCAGCCGGACTCATGATTGTTCTCGTTGCGAGCAACCTGCTGGGACGGCGGCTGCACTTCGGTCAAACCGTCCGCATAACACTGATATGGGCGGCACTATTCTTGGGCGCATACGTTCTGTTTCTGTTCCAGGGCGAGGTGAGGGTGGCTTGGAACCGGGCCAAGGCCGATGTCTCAGGACAACAGGCCGATGCAAGTGGCCATGTGCTGCGGATACCAATGCGCAGCGACGGGCATTTCTGGGCCGTGGGAGCCGTCAACGGTCAACGTGTAGATTTCCTGATCGACAGCGGCGCGACAACCACAGCCTTGTCGGCGAGCGCCGCGCGACTGGCCGGCATCGATACGTCGACAAATCTGCAGATTCCCGTCGACACCGCGAACGGCACAATCATGGCGTCGCCGATACGGATCGCGGAGCTTGTCATTGGACCAATCCGCCAGACCGATGCCCGGGCCACTGTGAGCGAGGCGTCCGGAGATTTGAACCTGTTGGGGATGAGCTTTCTATCCGAGCTCAAGAGCTGGAAGGTAGAGGGGCGCACCCTCATTCTCGAACCATGATTGATTTTACATAATGTATATTATCGGGATTATTAATGGCTGAAAACGACAGGCCCCTCCATCGCATCATTGCGCTCGTCGAGCGGCTGCGCGATCCCGAAACCGGCTGCGATTGGGACCGTGCCCAAACCTTTGCGACGATTGCGCCTTATACAATCGAAGAGGCGTATGAAGTCGCCGACGCCATCGCGCGCGACGATATGGCTGCAATCAAAGATGAGCTCGGCGACTTGCTGTTTCAGGTGATCCTTCACAGCCGGATCGCTGAACAGCTTGGCGCCTTTAAGCTCGCCGATGTCGCGGACGCGATTGCCGACAAGATGGAACGTCGGCACCCACATCTTTTCAATGACGCTATTTTGCGTCCCGATTGGGAATCGCTCAAGGCGTCGGAACGCGCTGAGGCAACTAGCGCGTTGCACGGTGTAGCGCTTGCGCTGCCGGCCTTGATGCGCGCTGAAAAACTGCAAAAGCGCGCTGCGCGAGCAGGTTTCGACTGGCCCGACGTGACGGGCCCGCGCGCCAAGATAGACGAAGAAATTGGCGAGATTGAAGCGGCCACCTCCGATATCGAACGCACCGACGAGGTTGGCGACTTGCTGTTTGCCGTCGTAAATTACGCCCGGCACCTTGGCGTCGATCCCGAAGTCGCGCTGCGAGGCGCGAATGCGAAATTCGAAAGGCGGTTTCGCGCCATCGAAAAGGCGCCCGAATTTTCTTCGTTGCCACTTGCTGAAAAAGAAGCGCTTTGGCAGACGGCGAAAGAGGTTCAGCGCGCGGAATAACGTGCGAAATCGGCTTCGGTTAGCCGGACCTCAACCCGGATCGCGTCCCCTTCACCGGTTTGGCTTTCGATACTGCCATGAGCGTGCAGCCAGGCCAGAGTTGAGCCATCATTGGCCGGGATCAGCAAATTGTGCGGGTTGCGTGCCGACGTCAGAATCGCCGCAGTGCGCGTCGAAAGGATATTGACCCCTTCCCCGCTTATGGCGGACAACATGACCACGTCATCGCGTCGTGCAGCTTCGTTGACGACGAATTCGCGGGCCTCGTTACCTAACAGGTCGATCTTGTTCCACGCCTCGATCATCGGTGTAGAACCTGCAATCCCGAGCACGCCCAGATCGGTCAGAACGCTCTCGACGTCAGCAGCTTGGGCTTCGCTGTCGCAATGCGCGATGTCGCGCACATGGATGATCAGATCAGCCGAGGTCACTTCTTCGAGCGTCGCGCGAAATGCCGCAACCAGTTGTGTCGGCAGATCAGATACGAAACCAACGGTATCGGAGAGGATCGCCTTGGAAACCCCGGGCAGCGACACCTCGCGCATCGTCGGATCGAGCGTCGCAAAAAGCAGGTCTTCCGCCATGACGGTTGCGCCCGTCATCCGGTTGAAAAGCGTCGATTTGCCAGCGTTGGTATAGCCAACCAGCGCAATGATCGGCCAGGGAGCACGCCGCCGTCGATCACGATGCAGGCCACGCGTTCGGACAACTTGATCGAGCTCACGCTTTAACTTGGCCATCCGGTCGCGGATCAACCGACGGTCAGCCTCGATCTGGGTTTCGCCAGGGCCGCCGAGAAATCCAAAGCCGCCGCGTTGGCGTTCAAGATGGGTCCAGCTGCGAACCAGCCGTCCAGCCTGATAGTCGAGATGGGCGAGCTCGACCTGCAGCCGCCCTTCGGCACTTGCAGCCCGCTCGCCAAAAATCTCCAGGATCAGCCCGGTCCGGTCAATGACCTTCGTCTTGGTCTCGGTTTCCAGATTGCGCTGCTGGACGGGCGTAAGCGTGCCATCGACAATCGTCAGCTGCGCATCAACCGCGCGTCCCCGCGCGGCAATTGTCTCGACCTGGCCGCTTCCAAACAACGTCGATGGGCGCGGATCTCGGACTTTGACGGAGACGCGATCAACGACATCAATTCCAATAGCCACTGCCAGCCCTGTGGCCTCGTCCAGACGGGAATCGGCATCGCGCATTGCCGGGCGCGAGCTCTGCCGGTCGGGATAAACGACCAATGCTCGTGTGCCGCGCGAGACACCCTCTTCGCGTTGAAGTGCAAAACTCGACAAATCAGTCCTCTGCAACGTCCGTTGTTTCTTCCGCCAGATTCAACGGATGCGCTGGCTGCACGGTCGATACGGCGTGCTTGTACACAAGCTGCACCATACCGTCGCGCTGAAGCAACATGCAGAACAGGTCGTACGCTGCAATTTCGCCCTGTAACATGACGCCATTGACGAGAAACATCGTCACCGGATTATTCTGGCGACGGACAGCCGTCAGAAAGATATCCTGCAATTGTTTGGGCTTGGTGTTGTCTTCGGCGAATGCAGCGGCGACGGGTGCCAGGTCGAGCGGATTCGACGGCATCACAGTTGAAATTGCGTGCTTGTAGATCAGCTGCGACTGCCCGTCGCGGCGAAGCAAAACGGAAAAATTGTCGAACCAGGTAATGATACCCTGAAGCTTAACGCCCTTGACGAGGAACATCGTGACCGGCGTTTTGGCTTTTCGTACCGAATTCAGGAACAAATCCTGCAGGTTATTAGACTTTTCTGCCATGTCACATGACCTTTTTGCTTTTGGCACACGTGCGTGCGCGGTTGCTCTTGGCGCGCTCGGCGCGATCCCAAGATAGCGCAGTGTGGTCGCGTCGCAAGACGTCACTCGTCGATATCGTCACGATCTTCGGCAATACCGAGAATTTTCAGCTTCCGGTGCAATGCTGACCGCTCCATCCC
>JAYVVA010000486.1:0-1958 GCA_043787435.1 Sphingomonadales bacterium
GCCCCGGAGCATGCACATCGGTAGCGACCCTTGCCCGTAGAGCTGGATCACGCAGTTTCCCGCGGTGCGACTGGGCGTAAGCCAGAAAGAAGCGCTGATCACCGTTCATGCCATCGATGACCGGCGCAGGCTTGCCATCCAATGTAGCGTGGTAGGCGTCATATGCGGCCGACAAACCAGCGAGGTCGGCAATGTTCTCGCCCAGCTCTTGAGCGCCGTTCAGGTGCAGACCCGGGAGAGCCTGATAGGCATTATATTGGTCGGTCAGAGCCTGCCCCGCAGTCCGAAAATGAGCGAGATCGGCGTCGGTCCACCAGTTGCGAAGGCGTCCGTCGGCGTCGAACGTTGCCCCCAAATTGTCGAAGCTATGGCTAATTTCGTGCCCAATAACCGATCCAATTGCACCGTATTTGGCGGCGGCGTCAGCATCAGGGTCGTAAAAGCCCTTGTCCAGGATTGCTGCCGGGAAGTTCAGCGCATTCTGCAGGGGCAAGTTAACCGCGTTCACGGTCTGGGGCGTCATCCACCATTCGCTTTTGTCGACCGGCTGACCAATCTTCCCAATCTGATGTTTGTAATCGGCGATACGGGCTCGGTCGAGGTTACCAAAAGCGTCGTCCGCGCTGACCTCAAAGCTTGAATAGTCGCGCCATTTGTCAGGATAGCCCACGCCGACGATCATCGTCGCCACCTTGCGCCTTGCTTCGTCCCTAGTAGAGGCGGCCATCCAAGCAAGGTTGGCGATCCTTTTCTCGAGCGCCTGCTTGATGTTAGTGACCATCGATTGGATGTCAGCCTTAGACGAAGCCGGGAAGAATTTCTCGACGTAGCGTTTACCGACGGCGTCACCGAGCCATCTGGATGTCGCGACGAGCGCGCGCTTGTCCCGTGCGCGTTGTTGCGGAGTGCCCGACAGGACCGTGCCGTAAAAGGCAAAGCGGGTGTCATCGAAAGCCTTGGGCAGAACTTCGGCCATTTGGCTGATGCGATGGAAGGCTAGCCAGTCGCGCCAAACTTCGAGTGGCTCCAAGCTGACCAGAGCGGCAATCTTCCTTATTGCGCTCGGTTGCCACAGGATAAAGTCTTGCTGGTTGGGCAGTTGCGCTGCGGCAAGCAGCCGATTCCAGTCCAGCCCTGGCGCTTTCGTTATGAGGTCGACGCGCCTCATCGGATTATTGCCTTTGATGCTATCTTGGCTGTCGGTCAGCGACTCATGAGCCTGAGCGATCATAGTCTCGAGCCCAACGACCTTGGCGGCGCGAGCTTGCGCATTCGATATGCCGGCCATCGACATCATCTTCGCGACATAGGGCAAGTAGGCGGCGCGGATCTTGGCCATCGCCGGGTCGGACGAGAGATAATAATCACGATCGGGTAGGCCGGTACCGCCCTGCATCAGATAAGGAACAGTCGTCTTGGGGTCGTTTAACGATTGCGTGACGAATATGCCCAGCAGGTTCTCGGTGTTGTAGCTGTTATTGTTAAACGGGTCGGTGTCGGACCGAATCTGTGCACCTATCGCTCCCGCGAGCGCACTCTTGTCCCGGATTGCTTCGATTTGGCCGAGATCGGCCCTGAGCGCGGCGATGCCGGTTCGCTCGATCGCGCCCGTATCGACGTAGGCCTTGTAGAATTTCGCGATCCGGGCATCATCACCAGCTGCGCTATTGGCTTGGACGATGCTGTCGATCAGTTCAGCGGTCCGCGTCTCGGCAAGGTCATTGACGACGGAAAAGTTCGAGATGTTTGACTTGTCGGCAGGGATTTGGGCCGATCTTTCCCACGCGCCATTTGCATATTGATCGAAATCCTCACCCGGCGCTACTGACTTATCCTCCAAGTTAAGGTCAATTCCGGAAACGTTTACAGTATGGACGCTCACCGGGGAATGTTTCGCATACACCTCAGCGCAAGGCGTGAGCGCGATAGTCGTGGCAAATAGCATAAAAGTCTGGCGC
>JAYVVA010000487.1:0-1651 GCA_043787435.1 Sphingomonadales bacterium
TCGATCGGGGCCACCGAGACCCCGGCCAGCGTGGCAGCCACCGGCCCGGCATTGCCACCCGAATAAAGCGGTTGCAGGCCACACGCTGACAAGAACAACAGCGGCGCGAAGAGAAGGGAGCGGATCATACCACCAGATTGACCAGCCGGTCGGGGACGACAATCACTTTCTTTGGTGTCGCCCCCGCCAGGATCGTCAACACTTTGGCATTTGTAAGAGCGAGGCGTTCCATTTCGGCCTGACCCGTGCCCTTGGCAACGGTTATCGTGTCGCGCAGTTTGCCGCTTACCTGCAGCGCCACGGTCACCGAGTCTTCAACCAGGAGCATGGGATCGAATTGTGGCCAAGGCGCATCGGCGACGAGGTCGACATGGCCGCGCGCGGCCCAGGCTTCCTCGGCAAGGTGGGGTAACATTGGTGCAACGAGGCGGATCAGTGTGACAATCGCCAAATCGCGAGACCCTGAAGGTCTGGCCTTTTCGATGGCATTGGTCAGTTCGTGTACTTTGGCGACCGCCTTGTTGAAACTAAGGCCGTCGATATCGACCCCAATACCTGCAATCGCTCGGTGCAGCGCTCGGTTCAATGCGGGATCGTCGCCCCTGTTTTCCGCTTGGGCATCAAACAACCGCCACAGCCGCTGAACGAAACGCCACGTGCCTTCGATCCCGCTTTCGGACCACGGTAAATCACGCTCGGGCGGTGAATCGGATAACATGAACCAGCGCACCGCGTCGGCCCCGTATCGGTCGAACATCGGCTCAGGATCGACCGTGTTTTTCTTCGACTTCGACATCTTGATGACGCGCCCGACTTCAACCGGCGCGCCGCTGCTTCTTTCATAGAACCCGTCGGCACGCTGCTCGACATCATCGGGTGCCAGCCACGCAGTGCCTCCCGCGTCGTGATCGGCAACCGACCCGTGCTCGTTGTCTGGAACAATGCGGCCGGGCATCAACCGATATGTCTCGTGCGTCACCATCCCTTGCGTGAACAGGCCGGTGAACGGTTCGGTAATGCCGATCTTGCCGATGCGGTTTAGCGCCCTCGTCCAGAACCGGGCGTAGAGCAGGTGAAGGATCGCATGCTCTACCCCGCCAATATATTGCCCAACGGGTAACCAGCTCTCGGCCTCGGTCCGGTCAAACGGCCTGTCTTTGGGCTGGCTCGCAAACCGAATGAAATACCATGATGAATCGGCAAACGTGTCGAGCGTGTCGGTTTCACGCCGCGCCGGTTCTTTGCAGTTTGGGCAGCGAACGTTCTTCCACGTTGGGTGGCGGTCGAGTGGATTCCCGGGCATATCGAAGGTGACATCGTGGGGCAACACGATCGGAAGTTGCGATCGTGGTGCCGGCATCACGCCACAGAAGTCGCAATAGATGATCGGGATGGGTGTCCCCCAATAACGCTGCCGCGAAACACCCCAGTCGCGGAGGCGATATTGAGTCTGGCGCTCACCCCAGCCTTCGCGTTCGGCACGCGCAATCACAACGGCCTTGGCACCGTCGACTGACATGCCGTCGAGAAAACCCGAATTCACGAGTGCGCCGTCGCCATGGAACGCCGTGTTTCCCCGAAAATAGGGATCGACGATTTCGCCGTCGGCGACGACGCGTCGCACCGGGAGTTCATACTTCCGCGCAAAATC
>JAYVVA010000488.1:0-6501 GCA_043787435.1 Sphingomonadales bacterium
GTTATGCGTTGCCACGCGTCGCATTAAAAGAGGATTTACCATTAAAGAGGGTTAATCAGGCGAGTTCCACCTTCGAAACCTCGTACCCCCATTCGGTCAGCGCCGCGACGAGGCGATCGAGATGCTCGGGACCGCGCGTTTCGCACTCGATATCGGTGATCAGGCCCTTCGCGGGCAGCGTCGTAAACACCCGTTGATGATAGATTTCGATGATGTTGACCGATTGCTCGTCAAAGATGCGCGCGACGTTGAACAGCGCGCCCGGCCGGTCCTGCAGTCGGACGCGCAGGCGCGCCAGTCGCCCTGAACGCGCCAGATCGCGCAGCAGCACGTTTGCGAGCAACCGGGTGTCGATATTGCCGCCGCACAGCACGATGCCGACAGTCTTGCCCTTGAATCGTGCGGGGTGCGCAAGCAGCGCAGCTAGCCCCGCCGCGCCGGCTCCCTCCACGACTGTCTTTTCAATTTCGAGCAAAAGCGCGACTGACTTTTCGAGATGCCGTTCGGCGACGAGCACGATATCGTCAGCAATCGCCCGAACGATCTCGCGGGTCAGCATTCCTGGATGCTTGACTGCTATCCCCTCGGCCAGCGTGTCACCCTCGGCCGGCATGTCGAGGTCGTTGAGCAACGCGTACATCGACGGATAAAGCTCGGCCTGCACCCCGACAACTTGAAGACCAGGCTTCAGCGCCTTGGCCGCCGTACCGACACCCGAAAGTAGCCCGCCGCCGCCGATCGGGATTGCCAGCAGATCGATTCCTGGCGCATCCTCCAGCATTTCGAGTGCTATCGTCCCCTGCCCTGCGATGATTTCCGCATCGTCAAAAGGATGAACAAATGTCAGGTCGCGTGCTGTCTCGAGTTCGCGCGCATGCGCATAGGCGGCGTCAAATGTCTCGCCGTGAAGAATGACTTCCGCACCGTGCCCTTGTGTCTGTGTGACTTTGATCGTGGGTGTCGAATGCGGCATGACGATGGTGACGGGAATCCCCAATCGCGCTGCGTGATATGCCAGCCCCTGCGCGTGATTGCCCGCTGACGCGGCGATTACGCCCTTTGCCCTTGCAGTCTCGGGCATCAGGAGCAACTTATTGAGCGCCCCACGTTCCTTGTAGGCCGCCGTAAACTGCAGGTTTTCGAACTTCAACCAGACTTCAGCGCCGGTCATTGCTGACAGCGTAATGCTTTTCAACGTGGGCGTACGGACGACCTTGCCCGCAATCCGAACTGCTGCGGCACGGACATGTTCGAGAGTGACTGAAGGAACAGGCAAGTTTGATGCAGTGGCCATAGACCGCCGCACCTAACGTCATCTAGCGCGCCCCGCAAACGCCAGCTATGCCGCGTCGTATGTCTAAAATTGCATTCATCGGGCTCGGCGTCATGGGCGGGCAAATGGCGAAGCATCTCGCGGCCACCGGTCATTCGCTCGTTGTCTATAACCGGACCCGCGCCAAGGCCGATGCGTGGGTCGCCAAACATGGCCAAGGCCGCGCGAGCGCAGTCGATAGCCCGGCCGAGGCAGCAAAGGATGTTGATGCAGTGATCGCCTGCGTCGGCACCGACGACGATCTTGCCTCGGTTACGCTGGGCCGTGACGGCGCATTTCGCGCGATGACGAAGGGCAGCGTCTTCATTGATCATACGACCGTGTCCGCCAAGATAGCGCGACAGCTCGCTGTCGAAGCGAAAGCCATGGGGTTGCACAGCGTCGACGCGCCCGTAACCGGCGGACAAGTGGGTGCTGTCAACGGCACGCTGACGCTTATGTGTGGCGCGACGGACACGGGCATTGCCGCCGCTAGTCCCTTCATGAAGGCCTACTCAAGTCGCATCGTGCACGTGGGTGCACCGGGCACCGGCCAGACCACAAAAATGGTGAACCAGATCGCGTTTGCCGGCACTATCCAGTCGCTTGGCGAAGCTCTCCGCTTCGCGCAAGCAGCCGAGCTCGACCTTGACCGCGTATTCGACAGCATTTCAGGCGGCGCAGCCGGCAGCTGGCAGATGACCAACCGCTGGGCGACGATGGTCCGCGACGAATTCGATTTTGGATTAGCGATTGACTGGATGCGCAAGGACCTGGGACTCGCCTTCGAAGAAGCGCGGGCCAACGGAGCAACGCTGCCGATCGCGGCGCTCGTGGATCAATTCTTCGCCGATGTGCAGGGCATGGGCGGCGGGCGCCAGGACACAAGCGCTTTGGTCCGCCGGCTCGGGAAAGATTAACTTACGCCCAAATGAAAAAGCCCCTCGAGCTGCAACTGGGGAACCGCCGGCCGCCTTCCACGTGTGATGCGAACGTACCTATCGGCAAATGAATTTGTGATACCCGCCAAGATCCTGATCGTCGAAGATGAAATGCTCGTTGCCTGCGAGGTCGATGCGGTGCTCGGCGAGCTCGGCCGCGAGGTTGTCGGGATTGCGTCTGACATGGAAACGGCTCTTACTGTTGCGATGCAGCAAATAGATCTCGCGCTGGTCGATTTGAATCTGCGCGATGGGCCGACCGGCCCCGAAATCGGCAAACACCTCTGCGCACGCGGCGACGTTGCCGTTTTCCATGTCACCGCAAACCCCCGCATCCTGTACGAAGGAATTTCGGGAGCAATTGGGGTAATGACGAAGCCGGTCGTTGAGGCGTCGGTTCGTCACGCGGTCGATTACGCGCTGCGGGTTAGAGCTGGGGATGCCGCAGCCGTCCCGCCGCGGTCACTCCGACTGTTCCAGCAAGCGGCGTAACCGCCCGTTGAAAGTTCGTCATGCCGCACGCGGACATACCCGCTGCCTAGTGACGGGCAAACCGACCCGTGTGTACTTGAATGGTTACTTCGAGTCCTTCCGAAAGCCAGGCCCGATCTATCGTGCCGCCGAGCTGCTGAACCACGCTCATGTCTGTCAGGCGCGTCCCAAAGCCCTGGTGATCGGGGACGCCTTGGACCGCCGGCCCTCCGCGCTCCGTCCAGAAAATCTTGACGCTGTCACCAACGCTCTTGATTTCGATGCCGACTTCACCGTCGTGCGCTGACAACGCACCGTACTTCACGGCGTTCGTTGCGAGCTCATGGAAGACGAGTGCGATGGGTGTTGCGCCGCGGTCGTCGAGACCAATGTCATCGCCGTTGATCTGCAGGCGACCTTCATCACGTGCCGGATAGGCACCCATCAAATCAAATAACATGGTCTTGAGCGTGAGGTCGCCCATCATTGGCTGCGAATCCTCGCTATGCGGCCGCACAAATTCATGCGCGCGGCCCAGCGCAGTGATGCGGCCGCGAAGCTCGTCGGCAAAAGGCTTCATCTGGGGGTCGCGCCGTGCCGAAAGCGCGATCAGGCCGCTGATCACGGCAAAGATGTTCTTGATCCGATGACTGAGCTCGCGGCTGAGTATCTCATTATGCTCGCCGGCGCGTTTTTGATCGTCGATGTCGGTGCACGTGCCGATCCAACGCGTAATCCGTCCAGACACGTCGCGCACGGGCAGCGCGCGGCCAAGCGTCCAGCGATAGGCGCCGCTATGATGGCGCAGTCGATATTCGATTTCATAAGGTTCGCCCGTCTCGAGGCTTTGTCGCCACCGCGACCAGGCTAGGTCCCGGTCGTCGGCGTGGAACATGGCGTGCCAACCTTCGCCATCAGTCGATCCAATCGGTACCCCGGTGAACTCATACCAGCGCGCATTGAAATAATCGTGAAAACCATCAGGCAGCGTCGACCAGACCATTTGGGGCATGGCGTCGCACAGGATTCCAAAGCGCGCATTGCTTTCGCGCAACGCGTCGGACTCTGCGCCGACGTTGTAACCCTCGGGCGCAAGACCGGCTAACAGCGGCTGATCGGCTGTGGAAGAGGCCATAAGATTGGGATCGCCTTGTTCGGGAATTTCAGTCACTGAGTTTGGCGTCAAGCTTCGACGCTGACTGAAATGCAATTACGCCGGAAACGCGCCGGCAATCAATTGCGTTCCGCCCCCTGTCCTCCGTAGGGCTGATCTGTCATCGTCGACATATGACGTGTAAAACCTTTCCCCGCCGCGGCGCTTCACTCCAGTCTTCCGGATTGAAACGCAGCCGATATGCTTACCTCGGTCGGACCAAGATCGGCAAGTTTCATTGGATAATTGCAGGCCTGCTGTTCGCCTCGGCCAGCCCCGCCGTCGCTGATGGTCTGGTTGACAATGTCAACGGGATAACTCTGGACGACAGGGGACAGTTAGTTCGGTTTACGGGCCTTACCGTCACGCCCGAGGGCAAGATCGGCAAATTGATTTTACAGGGTGAGAAACCGTCAAATGACAAGAATTGGCGGCCTGACTGGCGGCTCGACGGGAAGAATCATACGCTTTTACCCGGCATGTTCGATGCTCATGGACATGTCATGGAACTCGGCATTGCAACGCTGACGCTCGACCTGTCGGAAACCAGGACGCTTGCCGAGGCACAGACCAAGATCGCCGATTATGCAAAAGCACATCCGGAACGGCGCTGGATTTTAGGACGAGGATGGAATCAGGAAGTCTGGGGGCTTGGCCGCTTTCCGACGGCCGCCGACATCGACGCGGTCGTCGCCGACAAACCCGTGTTGCTCGCCCGCGTCGACGGCCACGCTCAATGGGGCAATTCTGCGGCGCTGGCCGCCGCAGGGATCACCGCCAAAACTGGGTCGCCACCGGGGGGTCGCATCGAGAGACTGGCGAGTGGCGCGCCTGCCGGCGTGCTCGTCGATGGCGCAACTGCATTGATAGAGAAGGCTGTACCGCAACCGCTTCCCGCTGAGCGCGACCTGGCGCTCGCCACGGCGCAGGACGTGCTGCTCGCACTCGGAATCACCGCGATTGCAGATATGGGCACCAGTCCCGAGGACTGGAACACGATGCGTCGCGCGGGTGACAAGGACGCGCTGCGGGTCCGATTGGTCAGCTACGCCAACAGCGTTGACACTGCAGTTTCGATTGCGGGGTCGGGGCCCACGCCTTGGCTCTATGGCGATCGACTTCGAATGGTCGGGGTAAAAATGTACGCTGATGGTGCGCTCGGTTCGCGGGGCGCCTGCCTCAAAAGGCCTTATGCCGATGCCCCGTCACAAAGCGGGTTGTGCTTTCTCGACGATACCAAAATGCGCAACATCATGAGCCGTGCGGCCATGAACAATTTTCAGGTTGCGACGCACGCCATTGGCGATGCCGCAAACGCTCAGGTCCTGTCGGCGATTGAGGAACTTGTGCAGACCTACAAAGGCGACCGGCGGTGGCGGATCGAACACGCCCAGATCGTCGACCCGATAGATCTGCCACGTTTCGGAAAGAACGGCATCATCGCCTCGATGCAGCCCGTCCATCAGACCAGCGACCGCACAATGGCCGAGGCGCGGCTCGGGCCGAACAGGCTCGCCGGGGCCTATGCCTGGGCGTCGATGCTGAAGAACGGCAGCAGGCTTGCTTTCGGATCCGACGTGCCCGTCGAAAGCGCAAATCCCTTTCCAGGCATTGCAGCGGCGATCACGCGTGAGGGGGCCGATGGCAAGCCATTCGGTGGGTGGCAGCCCCAGGAGCGTATCTCGCGTGAAGCCGCGCTTGCCGCGTTTACGACCGGTGCGGCGTTTGCCGGGCAGGCCGAAGACCGGATCGGTCGTCTGATTCCGGGCTACCGCGCCGACTTCATCCTCGTCGACACTGATCCGCTTATCTCAACGCCGGCGGAACTTCGCGCAACCAAGGTTTTCGAAACCTGGGTTAGTGGGAAGCGCGTGTTCAGGATGAAGTGACGAGCGTGGTCAGCGTCCCGGGCGTAAGAACTTGCGGCAGCGTCAGCGCTTCTCCCCCTTTGGGATAGTACAGGTAGAGCGGGACGCCAGAACGACCCTGGGTCTCCAAAAAGCGGCTGATCGCCGGGTCGCTCCGCGTCCAGTCGCCTACGAGCACAGCGACATTTCGGGCTTTGAACGCGGCCCCGACCGACGGCTGCTCGATCGCGACTCGCTCGTTGACCTTGCATGTCAGGCACCAGTCAGCGGTGAAGTATACGAAAACAGGTCGCCCCTCGGCTCGTAACGCCTTCAGGCGCGCTTCGCTGAACGGCTCGGCATGAAGCGCCGTCGGTGCGGCAGCACCAGCCGGCGTCGGTGCCGGCAGGCAAGCAACCGCAAGAATTGCGGCGCCAACCGCCAACGCGGTGCCGAGCGCTAGACCGGACTTTCCCCTCGCCTGCCGCAACCCGGTCCACCACAAAGCCAAGCCCGCGCCGAGTGCGCCAAGCAACGCGACCGTGATCGCATCGCTCCCCGCCTGACGTCCAAGCAGCCAGACCAGGCCGAGCGCTGTCAGAAACATCGGCACGCTCAGTACCCGCCGCATGGTCGCCATCCAAGCCCCCGGCTTTGGCAGGACGCGGCGCAGCCCCGGGACGAAACCGAGCAAAAGGAAGGGCAGCGCAAGGCCAAACCCCAGTCCCGCAAACACCGCGAGCGCCGCTGCTGTCGGGAGCACGAGCGCAGCACCCA
>JAYVVA010000489.1:0-4505 GCA_043787435.1 Sphingomonadales bacterium
AGCGGCGGCGCCATGGACGCATCGAATCTGCTCAAGCCGGCGCTCAGTGGTGGTACGATCCGCTGCATCGGCTCGACCACGTACAAGGAGTTCCGCAACCATTTTGAAAAGGACCGAGCGCTGCTGCGCCGGTTCCAGAAGATCGACGTCAATGAGCCCACGATCGAAGACACGATCAAGATTCTTGCTGGACTGCGGTCGGCGTTTGAAGGACACCACAAGGTCAAATACACGCCCGACGCGATCAAGTCGGCGGTCGAGTTGTCGGCCCGATACATCAACGACCGCAAGTTGCCCGACAAGGCTATCGACGTGATCGACGAGGTCGGGGCGATGCAGATGCTCGTTGCGCCCAACAAGCGAAAGAAAGTCATCACGACCAAAGAGATTGAACAGGTTATCGCGACGATGGCGCGGATCCCGCCGAAATCGGTCAGTACTGACGATACCAAGTCGTTAGCCAGCCTGGAAACCGATCTTAAGCGGGTCGTGTTCGGCCAGAACGATGCCATTGAGAAACTCAGCAGTGCGATCAAGCTCAGTCGCGCCGGGTTGCGCGATCCTGACAAGCCGATCGGCAACTATCTGTTCACGGGTCCGACCGGGGTCGGCAAGACCGAAGTTGCACGCCAGCTCGCTTCGATCATGGGCATTCCGCTGCAGCGCTTCGACATGTCTGAATATATGGAACGCCATAGCGTGAGCCGCTTGATTGGCGCGCCCCCGGGGTATGTCGGCTTCGACCAGGGTGGTCTGCTGACCGACGCCATCGACCAACAACCGCACAGCGTGCTGCTGCTCGATGAAATCGAAAAGGCGCACCCCGATCTGTTCAACATCTTGCTGCAGGTCATGGATCATGGCCGCCTAACCGACCAGCACGGCAAATCAGTCGATTTCCGCAACGTGATTCTGATCATGACGACCAATGCTGGTGCAAGCGACATGGCGCGCGAGGCAGTCGGTTTCGGTGCGATGACGCGCGAAGGCGAGGACGAAGAGGCGGTGAAAAAGATGTTTACCCCCGAATTTCGCAACCGCCTCGATGCCATCGTGCCGTTCGGCTATCTGCCAACCGAAGTCGTCGCACGCGTCGTCGACAAGTTCATCCTGCAGCTTGAACTGCAACTTGCCGACCGCGACGTTCACATCAAGCTCGACGATGATGTTAAAGCCTGGCTGACGACGAAGGGCTATGACAAGCTTTACGGTGCTCGCCCGATGGGTCGGCTGATCCAGGAAAAAATCAAGCAGCCGCTTGCCGAAGAGCTGTTGTTCGGCAAGCTTGTTCATGGCGGCGAAGTGATGGTTCATCTGAAAGATGACTCCGAAAAGGGTAAATCGCTGGCCTTCGAAATCACGCCTGCCCCCCCGAAGAAGGGCAAGAAGGGCGGAAAAACGAAGGTCGATCTGAAAGCCTGACGCCTTGGCCGTCACGCCGCAATCGCGGCATGACGGCCGTCCGGTGCCGCCGATCGGATAGTGAGCTCATTTAATTTCTTTGCGTTGCACCCCCGCTGGCGCATCACAGATAGATCGATACACTTGGGGGCTCTGCTGCATGATCCGCTCGCTTCTGCCATTCCTCCTCCTCGCGTCAGCGACACCTGCCCTTGCCACGCCCGATGACGGCCCCACGCGCGTTTTCACCGGTGCCGATCTGTTCAACCTAGAAATGGCAAGCGACCCACAGATCAGCCCCGACGGCGCCAAAGTCGCCTACGTCCGGCGGTCTGCCGACGTCATGTCTGACCGGATGCGCCCGACGATCTGGCTTGCCGACGTCAGAAGCGGGCAACAGACGCCCCTTGTCGCATCGCCGGGAAACCACAGTTCGCCGCGCTGGTCGCCCGACGGCACACGCCTCGCCTATGTTTCGACCGGTCCGGAAGGACAGTCGCCCCAGCTTTACGTGCGCTGGATGGGAACGGGCGAGGCCGCGAGGATCACCGGGCTGCCGCAAAGCCCCAATAGCATCACCTGGTCACCCGATGGACGACAGCTCGCTTATATCATGACGGTGCCGCGCGATGGGCTGAAACTGGGCGCTGCGCCGCCAAAGCCCGAAGGGGCCAAATGGGCAGAGCCGCTGGAGATCATCGATCGCGTTACGTACCGCGCCGACGGGGATGGCTATATCGCGCCCGGCTCAGACCATGTCTTTGTGGTTGCAGCCGATGGCGGCGCACCCCGCCAGCTGACCTTTGGTGCCTATGATCATGGCGGTCCGCTCGCATGGTCGCCCGATGGCACGACGCTTTACCTGACGGCCGTCCGCCGTGCGGACTGGGAACGCGAACCGAACAACACCGAAATCTATGCGCTCGACGTAAAAAGCGGCGCAATCAGTCCGCTGACTAACCGACTTGGCCCCGATCACGCCCCAGCCGTGTCGCCGGACGGTAAGCTCATTGCCTACACCGGCTATGATGACACGCGCCGCAGCAACGAAAACGACAACCTCTATGTGATGAACCGTGACGGCACTGGCGCCCGGTTGCTCACCGCTGGGCTCGATCGCAGTGTCGAAAATGCCCAATGGGCAGCCGACGGTCGGTCGATTCTCGTTTCCTACGACGACCACGGGTCGAGACTGGTGGCGCGCGTGACGCTCGACGGGCGGGTGACGCGCGTTGCGGGACCGCTGACCGGCAGCGGGCTCGACCGGCCCTACACCGGCGGAACGTTCAGCGTCTCGCATGGCGGTGCGATCGCCTACACGGGCGGCGACGCCCTGCGGCCGGCCGATCTGTTTGTGAATGGCAAACGGCTGACCCGGCTGAACGAGACGGCGCTCGCGGCAAAGACGATGGGTGACGTCAAAATGGTGACCGCCAAAGCCGCGGACGGCCGGACGATCGAGGGCTGGCTGACAACCCCGCCTAACTATCGAGATGGGCACCGCGTGCCGATGATCCTCGAAATCCACGGCGGTCCACATTCGGCCTACGGCCCGAATTTTTCAACGGACGATCAGCTGTACGCGGCAGCCGGTTATGCCGTGCTGTCGGTCAACCCGCGGGGCTCCACGTCCTATGGCAATGATTTTGCCAATTTGATCGACAAGAAATACCCCGGTGACGACTACGGCGACCTGATGGCCTCTGTCGATGCGGTCATCGCGCAAGGAATTGCCGACCCCGCCAATCTATTCGTGACAGGCGGGTCAGGGGGCGGCGTGCTGACGTCGTGGATCGTGGGCAAGACCGATCGGTTCAAGGCTGCAGCGGCACAAAAGCCCGTGATCAACTGGATTTCCGAAGCGCTGACGATGGACGCATCGGGCTTCACCTCGCGCTACTGGTTCCGCAAACAGCCCTGGGAGGATCCCATGGAATATTGGAACCGCTCGCCGCTCAGTCTGGTGGGGAATGTGAAGACACCAACGCTCGTCGTCGTCGGCAGTCAGGACTACCGCACACCCGTCAGCGAGTCCGAGCAATATTATGCGGCGCTGCAGATAAGAGGGGTGCCCACAGCGCTCGTGAAAGTGCCAGGTGCCAGTCACGGGGGTCTCGCGGCGCGCCCCTCGCAATCGGCAGCCAAGGCCGCGGCGATTCTTGCCTGGTTCGATAAATATCGAACCAGGGCGACGCCGTAAGATCAGGAATCGCGCCGCGGACTGGCCCCGCAATCGTGGCCAAGACGCACTCTCATTCAGGAACGCGAAAGCCTTGCAGGCTCAACAAACGCTCATGAAACTGACGCTTCTTGTGGCGCTTGCCTTCTTGCCGACACTTGCTGCCGCCGAAACGGTAACGCAGTGGACTCCCGAGCAGGTCGAAGCTGCCAAGGAAGCTGCGGCCGTCAAGAACATGAAAGCGGAAAACCAGATTGCCGATGGGATCGCCCCCCCTCGCGGCGTTCACGGCGAAGTCGGCGTCGCCTTCGGCACCGGCGGCTACAGCTCAATCTTCGGCACGGCAGTCATGCCGCTCGGCCAGAATGGTGCCGTCGCGCTTTCGTTTGAAAATACCCAAAACGACCCGCTGCGCTATTACCGTCGCCGCTAACGGGCGTGCGGTGCGGGCATCACAAATTTATCTTGCTCTGATTCTAGCCGGGGTATGAACGCGGCGCTTACTGCTCGCCGTGTCATGAGCAGGCTCAATCGCGCCTTCGAACCGTAGTGTACGGGCTGCGGAGCGTGTACCATCAATAGCAGCTTGTGGGCGGCAATCGCGCGATGACGCTTAACCGAGAGCAATGCACAAGCACTCACGTGTCTTTGCCGCTTTTGGGACCGTTTGCTTCGATTCGGCGCGCCAGACGCCAGCTTCGCTGGGCTGGCCCGCGCCGCGGGCGCGCTTGCAGGAATCGAATGCACCGACGAGGCGTCAATTTGACCATTCAACGCTTCGTCCCGTGAGCCCGGCAACCCGCCGCGGGAAGCTTCCCAGACCAGAAGGCACCCGCCAGACACTCGACAACAGAGTCGGGGAAAAGTTCCATGGGGCGCAGCATTAAGTTTTTCACGCTCGCGGCGTGCGCCCTCGGCACAGCGG
>JAYVVA010000490.1:0-2372 GCA_043787435.1 Sphingomonadales bacterium
CCAAGGGGAAGATCACCGAGAATCTCACGCGCAATGGCATCACCAGGCCGGTTGTACTCGATGTCGAATTCGTCGGCGCTGGCAAAGCGCCTCCAACAATAGGCGGCAAGAAAAACGTCGGCTTTCAGGCCAAGGCGGTCGTTAAGCGGCCCGATTTTGGGATCGGTTTTCTCGTGCCGGCCGTTTCTGACGAGGCGACGCTTTTAGTCACGGCAGCGTTCCAGAAGTAACACTGCCCGACGTAGGTCCGCCTTGCACACAGCGAGCGGCTGTTGTACTTCGTCACAATGTTGTGGACCCGCGACCTGCTGCTTCGACTTACGCGCCCTTAGGCGCGACGTTTGTTGTGCGCGTCTCGTGCACACGCTGCCTAAGGGACGTTCGACACCATCCTCGAAGCAGCGAGTGCAAACAGATGTTACGCGATCCTTCCGTAAAATACCGCCCTTTCCCGCCCATCGATTTGCCCGATCGCCAGTGGCCGTCCCGAACAATTACGCGCGCGCCGCGCTGGTTATCGACCGACATGCGCGACGGCAATCAGGCGTTGATCGATCCCATGGATTCGGAAAAAAAGGCACGGTTCTTCGACCTGCTCGTCCGTATCGGCGTCAAGGAGATCGAGGTTGGTTTTCCGAGTGCAGGCGCAACCGAATTCGATTTCATCTCCGGCTTGGTAAGGAACGACCGCATTCCCCAAGACGTCACGATCCAGGTACTGACACAGGCGCGCCGCGATCTGATCGAGACAAGTTTTGCAAGTCTGGAAGGTGCGCCGACGGCCATCGTTCACCTCTATAATGCGGTGAGCCCGATATGGCGCAAGATCGTATTCGGCATGGACACCGCCCAGATCAAGCAGATCGCAATCGACGGCGCGAAGATGTTACGCGATCAGGCGGCACGATATCCCGACACCGACTGGCGTTTCGAATACAGTCCCGAGACGTTTTCGACAGCCGAAATCGAATTTAGCGTCGAGGTGTGCGCGGCGGTGATGGACGTGCTTCAGCCGACGGCAGCGAGGCCAATTATCTTTAACCTGCCCGCTACCGTTGAATGTGCAACGCCCAATATCTACGCCGACCAGATCGAATATTTCGGTCGCAATATTCCGAACCGCAACGCGGTGATCATCTCGTTGCACACGCACAATGACCGCGGGACGGGAGTGGCGGCGACCGAGTTGGGTCTTCTGGCGGGCGCGGACCGCGTCGAGGGCTGCTTGCTGGGTAACGGCGAACGAACCGGCAATGTTGATCTGGTGACTGTCGCGCTCAACATGTACACGCAAGGGGTCGACCCAGGCCTCGACTTCTCCAACATCGATGCAATCGTCAAAACTGTCGAATATTGCACCAACATTGCGACGCACCCCCGTCAGCCCTACGTCGGCGACTTGGTGTTCACTGCGTTCTCGGGGTCGCACCAAGACGCCATCAAGAAAGGGTTTGCAGCCCAAGACGCGCGCAACGACGAGCTATGGGAAGTGCCCTACCTTCCCATAGATCCCAAGGATCTGGGCCGCGACTATGAAGCTGTGATCCGGGTCAACTCCCAGAGTGGCAAGGGAGGCGTCGCGTGGGTACTTGAGCAGGACAAGGGGCTGAAACTTCCCAAGCGGATGCAGGCCGATTTCAGTCGCCATGTCCAAGCCCTGGCCGACGAAACAAGTCGCGAATTGAACGCGACCGACATCTGGGGCGCGTTCGAACACGCTTACCTCGGCCCAGGTTGCTTCGGATTGGGCGACTATGATGAAACGCGTGCATCGAACGGAGACCGGTTGTTCACTGGCAAGATCACCGTGAATGGCGCGGAGCGGTCAGTCAGTGGGCGTGGAAATGGTCTGATCTCGAGCATCGTCGCCGCACTTCGCAACGAATGTGGCGTGGTGCTCGACGTGATCGACTACACTGAACACACTCTGGGGATAGGGTCTGACTCCCAAGCGGCAGCCTATGTTGAGTGCAAAACGGCAGGCGGCAAGACTGTTTGGGGTGTGGGCATTGATGCCGACATTGCAACAGCCAGTGTGCGGGCGGTTCTGGGTGCAGCCAACGCTGTTTAGTGTAACTGCGCTGCCAGTTTGACCATGCGCTCAGGCGGGTCGGTGAGTTGAAAGATATAGCACCCGCAGACGAAAGCGGACGTCACCAGCTTGCGGTAGCCCTTGTAACCCTGAAGACTGGTATGTGCCGTCGATTTTACGGCTTGTCCGTTACGAACGAGGTCCACGCAGATTGCGGTTGACATGATTACATCGAGTTTGCCGGCCTTGGGGACATCGAGCATCACAAGGTCGGCCGAAGCGGCCGGTCTTGGCCTTTGGCCGCTCGCCATAGCAAGTTTCGCGTCGCGGGCCTCGCGCA
>JAYVVA010000491.1:0-2034 GCA_043787435.1 Sphingomonadales bacterium
AAGAAGCTGCGCACGATATCGTCGGTAACGACTTCGGGGTCTGCGTCGTCTTGCGATACGATGATCCACCCTCCCTCGGCCGGAACGCTATACCCCTCCACCGCGCCCCTGCGAAAAAAATGGGACGTACTATCGAGCGGTGCGGCGGCCAATATTGCAGGGCGCGCCGGACCGTAGGAACGTCGCACGTGGTGGTCGGGTCCGACTATGCTGACTGCCATGCCGTTTGAAAGCACGACGGGTTGGGGAGTGCGAGCACGGGATCTGGTCGTTCCGGCCAACAGCGTCGCCTGTCGCCGCAGCAGATTACGTTGAAAATGGTCAGCGGTCTGGTGGAGCAAGGCCGACGCGCTCCACAGCAGCGTGATCGCCGCGGCGAGGGCAACGACAATGTGAAGTAAAACGAATTGCCCGAAAAGCGAGCGCGGTACCGTGAATTTCATACGATCGGGACGATCATGTAGCCGACACCGCGTACCGTTTCGATACGGGCACCCGTTTCTGCGTCGTCGAGCCGTTTGCGCAAACGATGGACATAGACTTCGACTGCATTCGAGCCGAGATCGCCATCCATGCCAAATAACTGGTCTTCCGCGACCCGTTTCGGGACCACCTTCCCTGCCCGGCGCAACAATAATTCCAGCAGCTGGGTCTCGCGAACTGAAAGCGCCAGCGGACGGGATCCGATATATGCCACGCGCGTCTGAATGACGAATTCGAGCGCGCCGCAGCGCACGGAATTGCCGACATAGTCACCGCTTCGACGTGTGATCGCGAGCAGACGCGCATGCAATTCGTTAACATCGAACGGCTTGACCATATATTCGTCTGCCCCTTCGTTGAGGCCCCGAATCCGAGCATCGATCGACCCGCGCGCGGTGAGCACCATGACCGGCCGAGCATCGCCGCGCGCGCGCATGCGTACGAGTAGGGCAATCCCGTCCTCGTCGGGCAAGCCGAGATCAAGCAGCACAGCTGCGTAATCGATCGACTCCAAATAGGCTTCCGCCTCCTCGCTCGCCCGCGCGCGATCGACGGACAGCCCGCGCCGCGACAAGGCGTCGACAAGCGCCTCAGCCATTGCATCGTCGTCCTCGATTAACAGAACCCGCATCAACTCATTTTTCGCAGCGCACCATTTGTAAGCATGCTGTAAGCGACGCCACCTAGGGGTGCCAGCCCCATGCAAACAGGGCCTCCCATGCACGTCACGCCACCTCCGCAGCCCTTGCCGCCATCATCCACCTTACCACATCGCGAACAGCTGCGATGGCTTGGCATTGTCACAGCCTTGACGGTCGGCGTCGTCTTGTTGTGGATGGCCGTTGCAAGCATGCTCCATCGCGATCCGGCGACTCCCCAAGCAACACCCCCGGGAACCTTCCGCCCAACAGCTGACCAGATGGCTGCGTTGACAACAATGCGTGTGGGTTACGCCACGTCCGACGACCGCACGCTTGCCAGCGGCGCAATTACTGTCGACGGTGACCGCAGCACACCGGTCCTGATGCCCTACGCCGGTCAGGTCGTCCAGGTGCTTGCCGATGCCGGGCAATATGTTCGGGCCGGCCAACCGCTGCTGCTGGTCAAGACCAACGACTTTGTCGACGCGCGCAACGGGCTGTTCGCATCGCGTGCCGCGTTCCAGAATGGTCAGGCCCAGCTCGCGACGGCGGCACGCAACGCGGAGCGCCAACGCCAGATCTTTGAAACCGCAGGCGGTGCGCAGAAGGACTATCTGCAGGCGCAGACCGACCTGGTGGCGGCGCAATCGACCGCACGTACGACCGCGGCCGCGCTCGGGGCAGCCCGCGACAAGCTTGCAATTCTCGGCAAAACGCCACGTGAAATCGGGCGACTGGAAGGGTCTGGAGAGGTGTCCGGCATCCACGACCGCACCACACTTCATGCGCCGATCGCGGGCTTGATTGCCTCACGTGACGTCTCTGCTGGACAATATGTGTCACAAGGCGGCGACAAGCCGGTGATGACGATCACCGACCCATCGCACGTCTGGCTCATTGCGCAGATTGC
>JAYVVA010000492.1:0-1633 GCA_043787435.1 Sphingomonadales bacterium
TATCAACTCATGCGTGAAGGAAACGATTACAGCGCAATGGCGAGGGCCGCCGCGCTGGCGATCGATTATCGCGCCAATATCGCCGTGGCAGAGCGAACGCCGACCGCCGACTACGCGACGATGGTCGCCGCGCTCGGTGGTCCCACACCCGAACAAGGCAGTGACGGCCCCGCGATTATTGCCGATCTGGTGGCACGGGCCAGCCCCGGCATCCGCGCGTCTACGGCGGGACGCTTTTTCGGCTGGGTTATCGGCCAATCGCACCCCACCGGTGTTGCCGCCGACTGGCTGACGGCGGCGTGGGGACAAAATGCCGCCAATCTGATCGCCGCCCCGGCGGCGTCGGCGGTCGAGGCTGTTGCAGCGGGTTGGGTGCTCGATCTGCTCGGTCTCCCAACCGACGCCTCGGTTGGTTTCGTTACGGGTGCGACTGTTGCCAATTTCGTCTGCCTCGCCGCAGCCCGGAATGCAGCGCTGCGCCGCGTGGGCTGGGATGTCGAGGCCGACGGGCTGTTCGGCGCGCCGCCGGTCGCGGTTTTGATCGGCGCCGATGCGCATTCGACGGTCTATTCAGCACTGCGTTATCTGGGTTTCGGCGCGAAGCGCGTCTGCACAATCGCAACAGATGCGGCCGGCCGGATGGAAGCATCGGCATTTGCTGAGGCCTTAGCCGAGCAAACCGGTCCAACGATTGCCATCGCGCAGGCGGGTCAGATCAACAGCGGCGTCAGCGATCCATTTGCCGAGATTGCGCCTCGTGCCCGCGATCACGGCACATGGCTGCATGTCGATGGTGCATTCGGGCTCTGGGCGAGAACGTGTGCAGAAAAAGCCGCGCTGCTCGCGGGCGTCGAACAAGCCGATTCATGGGCGACGGACGGTCATAAATGGCTGCAGACCCCTTATGATTGCGGCTTCGCAATTGTTCGCGATGAGGCGGCGCACCGACGGGCCATGGAGATTGTCGCAAGCTATCTGCCGGGCGCAGGGGCGGGGGAGCGCGATCCGTCGGCTTACGTGCCTGAGCTGTCCCGGCGTGCTCGTGGCTTTGCGACATGGGCAATGATCCGTCAGCTTGGACGGTCCGGGATTGGCGACCTTGTTGGGCGCCACTGCCGCATTGCAGCCTTCATGGCGGCGGCGCTGTCGGCTGAGGACGGCGTCACGCTTGTTTGTCCCGTCGAGCTTAACCAATTCATGCTGCGCTTCACACCCGAAGCCGATGTCCCGAGCGATGACATGACGCGTGCCGTCATCGATCAGGTTCAAATCGACGCGATCGCTTTTGTCGGCGGCGCGATCTGGCGTGGAGCATGGGTTATGCGCGTATCGGTAATTTCAGCCGCCACTGACATGGCAGAGGCTGAGACGACGGTCGCAGCAATCCTCGATGCCTTCCGGCGTGTACGTGCACGTTAACCGACCCAGTCATTCATACTTGGCGAGTCAATAACCTTATAAGGTACTCGACGCGGCCCGAGGAACAGTTTTTCCATTTCACTCCGCGTGAATGGCCGTGAACCGAGCCGTCCAAACACGGCGATCTGGCCTCCCGTCTCGTCGACTGCACGATCGCGGTCGAGGCCGCGTGATAACGCCAGAGCCGGACTCGGGGTTTGTGCCCAGGCAATGA
>JAYVVA010000493.1:0-3178 GCA_043787435.1 Sphingomonadales bacterium
GCGACGATCACCGAGGTGATTCGCCGTGAACGAGATAAGGGATACCGCCGGATCAGTCCGGGCCGCGTCCCCGTCCTCCTCAGCTTCGGCAGGGGAAAAGCCCGGACGGGGCACGTACAACATCTGGGCAAGCCAAGCGCATCGCAGGTCTTCTGCTGTGCGCCTCTGACATAGAGGAGTATGGTCATGCGCACTGGCGTGATCGCGAAGAAAATGGGGATGACCCGCTTGTTCCAGGACGATGGGCGCCATGTGCCCGTCACCGTTCTGGCACTGGAGAATAACCAGGTTGTGGCGCACAAGACTGTCGAACGCGACGGATACGTCGCTGTTCAGCTGGGCGCTGGCACCGCCAAAGCCAAAAACGTTGCCAAGCCTCAGCGCGGCCATTTCGGTAAGGCCGAAGTCGAGCCAAAGGCTCGTCTGGCAGAATTTCGCGTGTCGCAAGATGCTCTGGTGGATGTAGGCGCAGAAATTGCTGCCGACCATTTCGTCGCGGGTCAGCTTGTCGATGTCTCTGGCCACACTCAGGGCAAGGGCTTCCAGGGCGGCATGAAGCGCTGGAACTTCGGCGGCCTGCGCGCCACCCACGGCGTTTCGGTCTCGCACCGCTCGCTCGGGTCTACGGGCCAGCGCCAGGACCCCGGCAAGGTGTTCAAGGGCAAAAAGATGGCCGGCCATATGGGCGATAAGGAGCGTACGCAGCAGAACCTCGAAATCGTGTCAACTGACGTCGCCCGCGGCCTCTTGTTCGTCAAGGGTTCAGTGCCAGGGCACAAGGGCACGTGGCTGACCGTCAAAGATTCGGTCAAGGTCGCGCGGCACGCCGACGCGCCGTATCCGGCCTCGGTGCGCAGCAAGGCGCATGATGAAGAGCCCGTTATTGCCGAGGTTCAACCCGGCGCCGTCCATGAGTTGGAGCCGTTGCCCGGCGACGATGTTGTCGCAGCCGGCGTCGAAGCTGCAAATGCGGCGGGCGCAGGTCAGGCCGATCCGGACGCCAATTCGAGCAAGGAAGGCTGATCATGAAGCTCCCGATCTCAACCTTCGAAGGCGCCGGCAAGGCGACCATTGAACTCAATGACGACGTGTTTGGCGTCGAGCCGCGTGCCGATATTCTGCATCGGGTTGTCACCTGGCAGCTCGAAAAGCGTCGTGCGACTGCACGTCCGACGCGTGAGCGTGCCGATGTTGCCCGTACCGGCAAGAAATTCGGCAACCAAAAGGGCGGTGGTACTGCCCGCCACGGTAACCGCCGCGGACCTACGTTCGTGGGTGGCGGTAAAGCTCACGGTGCGCGACTGCGTGACTTCAACCCGAGCTTGAACAAAAAGGTTCGGGCCATGGGCCTCAAGATGGCGCTGTCGAGCAAAGCGCGTGATGGCAAGCTAATCGTCATGGACAGCCTGACCATAGCCGAGGGCAAGACCAAGGCGCTGGCATCGAGCTTTGCCAGCTGGAATGCGACACGGGCTCTCGTCATTGATGGTGATACAGTCGATTCCAGCTTCGCGCATGCCTCGGCCAACCTGCACATGATCAATGTGCTGCCTGCCGTTGGTGCAAACGTTTATGATATCCTCAAGGCCGATACGCTGGTTCTGACCCGCGCGGCCGTCGAAAAGCTGGAGGCACGGTTCAATGGCTAAGGCCCCTGCCGCAAAGGCGATCGAGCTGCGTCATTATGACGTGGTCGTCGCGCCCTATATCACGGAAAAAGCAACAATGGTCAGCGAGCACAACGCCGTTGTGTTCAAGGTTGCCAACTCGGCCACCAAGCCGCAGATCAAGGCGGCCGTTGAGGCGCTGTTCAACGTGAACGTGCTCAACGTGAACACCATCGTTCAAAAGGGTAAGACCAAAAAGTGGAAGGGCGTGCCCTACACCAGGTCAGACTTCAAAAAAGCAATCGTTCGCCTGGCCGAAGGTCAGTCGATCGACGTGACCACGGGAATTTAGGGCCATGGCACTTAAACATTATAATCCGACCAGCCCTGCACGCCGCGGCCTGATCCTCGTCGACAAATCGTCGCTGTGGAAGGGCAAGCCCGTCAAGGCGTTGACCGAAGGCAAGCACAAGACCGGTGGTCGTAACAACAAGGGTCATGTGACCAGCCGCGGTATCGCGGGCGGCCACAAGCAGCGGTATCGGTTTATCGATTTCAAGCGTCGCAACTGGGACGTGGAGGGCACAATCGAACGCCTCGAATACGACCCCAACCGCACAGCGTTCATTGCGCTTGTGAACTACGGGACTGATGCCGACGGCAAAGTCGATCAACGTTATATTATCGCGCCGCAGCGTCTTGCCGTGGGCGACAAGGTCGTTGCCGGCAAGAAAACCGACGTGAAGCCGGGCAACGCGATGGAGCTCGGCCAGATGCCGGTTGGGACCATCGTGCACAACGTCGAAATGAAGCCCGGCAAGGGTGCTCAGATCGCACGTTCGGCGGGCACCTATGTACAGGTTGTCGGTCGCGACCGCGGGATGGTGATCGTTCGCCTAAACTCGGGAGAGCAGCGTTACATTCATGCCGATTGCATGGCGACGGTGGGTGCCGTGTCGAACCCAGACAACGCCAACACCAATCTCGCCAAGGCTGGCCGCAACCGCTGGAAGGGCATTCGCCCACTGACCCGCGGTGTTGCCAAGAACCCCGTCGACCATCCGCACGGCGGTGGTGAAGGCCGAACCTCGGGCGGCCGCCATCCGGTTACGCCATGGGGCAAGCCGACCAAGGGCGCGCGTACTCGCAACAACAAATCGACCGACAAGATGATCATCCGGTCGCGTCACGCCAAGAAGAAGAGGTAGTCATGGCCCGCTCAGTCTGGAAAGGTCCGTTCGTCGACCTGCATCTGCTGAAAAAGGCAGAGACCGCACAGGATACCAATGCGCGTTCGCCGATCAAGACCTGGTCGCGTCGCTCAACGATCCTGCCACAATTCGTCGGCTTGACGTTCAGCGTATATAATGGACGCAAGTTTGTGCCGGTTTCTGTGAACGAGGATATGGTTGGCATGAAGCTCGGTGAGTTCGCGCCAACACGCTACTTCCCCGGCCACGCCGCCGACAAGAAGGGCAAGCGCTGATGTCCAAGCCTAAATCACCGCGTCGCGTCGCCGATAACGAAGCGCTAGCGACAGCAACCGCGATCCGCGGGTCGGCACAAAAGCT
>JAYVVA010000494.1:0-6571 GCA_043787435.1 Sphingomonadales bacterium
ACCGACATTGCGCCGGGTTACGACCATATCACCAGCGGCATCGGCGCAGCGATGATTGGCTGGTTCGGCTGCGCGATGCTCTGCTACGTCACGCCCAAGGAGCATCTGGGTCTGCCCGACCGCGACGACGTGAAAGTCGGGGTCGTGACGTACAAGCTGGCGGCGCATGCGGCGGACCTTGCCAAGGGTCACCCGGCCGCGAGGCTGCGCGACGATGCGCTTTCGCGCGCACGTTTCGAGTTTCGCTGGCGCGACCAGTTCAACCTGTCGCTCGACCCCGACACGGCGGAGCAATACCACGATCAGACACTCCCAGCAGAAGGCGCCAAGACCGCTCATTTTTGCAGCATGTGCGGCCCAAAATTCTGCTCGATGAAGATTACCGCCGAGGTTCGTGAATTCGCCGCGAAGCAGAACCAGGCCGCCGACGCCTTCATCGCCGCCTCGCCGGCCGCGGCTGAAGCCGGGATGGCCGAAATGAGCGAGGTGTTCAGGGAGAAGGGCGGTGAGATTTACCTCCCTACGACCTGAGTTTCTAAATCACGATCTGGCCGGTCAGCGTCTTGTACCCATAACCATGTACGCGCATCGTGAGCTGCTGACCGGCAGCCAGTGGCGTCCATTTACCGACCCATTGTACAAATCCGCTATTGCTGGGGTTCGCCGCCCACATCTCCAGCCACGGCTTGATCGGATGCGAGACAAAATATCCCAGTGTGCTCTTGTCCCAGCGCTGGACGCGCTTCCCGTCGACGTACATCTCGACATAGCCGGTGTGCTGGTCGACCTTGATTCCAAAGCGTTTGCGTTGGCCCGACAGATCAGTCCCGGCGAACAGCCGCACACTGTTATGCTTGTGTACGCCGTTTACGTAGACATGCATCGTCACGTCGAGCCCATTGCGCCCCGCCAGCTCGAAATCGATCTCGTCGCGGCTGGTCGAGTCGTAGAGCCAGAGCGGCGCGACCACCAGCCCGTCCCGGAGCTGCGGCAGCGTGACCTCGGATTCCCATACGCCGTCCGTCTTGGCTTCGGCCGACCCTGCCTGAATCTCCGGCGCGCCCGTAGCATCAAGCGTAAACAGCGTGTCCGCCCCGGCCGGCTGGTTGATATGACCGAATTTCCACGGCAGCGGACTATTACCGTTTGACCATTCCGACCCGATCCAATTCCCGCCCCAGTTCCAAAGTCGCATCGTCGTCAGGTTGAGCGGGAGGAGTGGCGTGAGCACTGGCGTGGCGGGCGTTGAAACAGCAGCCGCGGTCTGCACGCCGACGAGTTCCACGGCCGTAACGGCTGTGGTGAGCGGCCACGTCGAAGACACGCCAAGCAGCGGCTGGGTTGTGGCCGCCGTCACAGCGGTCTTTGCAGAGATGGTCTTGGCCGCCGTCTGCGTTGGACTGACAGTCGTGGTGAGCACTTGCGCCGATGCCCCAATCGCTAATCCGCCGACTACCAGGCTCGTTACTATAATTCCGTTTGCCATTGCCGCTGCTTCCTTTTCGCCGGAAACAGGAATTGGGGGTAAACACACGGACAAAACGCTAAAGCATGTGGTTAAATGCGGTATGCGGAGGGGGCTCCTGCGGACGCGCCGCGCACCTCGTATTTGTCTGCTGAAAATGCCCATCCGGACGCCGTATCGATCCGACATCTGTATCGCAGCGGCCTGCTGTGAAATCTGTGTACCCTGATCGCGTTTTTGGGTTGCCCGCGCACGCCTAGACGCCGATGTTCGCGATACCGCCCCGCACTTGACGATGGGGCACGTTACGGAGCACTCAGCTCCATCTGTGTGCCTACTTTATAGCCTCGACGCTGCGCCAAACCGGATCGCGACGGTCTTCGCCGCCGATCCCGTTGAGGACCCCTGGCCCGGTAGTTACGTCGCTCCCGGTAAATTCGCGCCTGTCATCGTCGAGGCGCGGGACGGCCGGCGCCTGGTCCCGCGATTATGGGGTGTCCCACCGCCGCCTAAAGTCGCCGCACAAGGGGGGCGGTCGGTTCACAACGTCCGCAATCTCGACTCGCCTTTCTGGACTGGCACGCTGCGCCATACTGAATTCCGCTGCCTTGTTCCGGTGACCAGCTTTATGGAATGGGGCGGCGTGAAGGGCATGCGCACGCAGCACTGGTTTATTGTGCCGTCCGAGCCTGTGTTCGCTCTTGCCGGCATCTGGCGCGATAGCGAAATACCCAGTTTTGCGTTTCTGACGTGTGACCCCAATTCTTTGGTCGGTGCGGCGAATGACACTTCGATGCCAGTCGTGCTCAATCCCTGGGATTACGACCGGTGGTTGACGGCCGACTGGAGCGAGGCGCGCACGCTGGTCGATCCCTTTCCGTCGCAGTTGATGGCTAAAGCTGGCACGCCCAAAAAGGCGAGCTGACCCGTTCGCCCCAAACTGGCAGGCAAACCTGCCAATTAGCCAGCGGGGAGCGATCACTCCCCGCGCACATGCGCGCGAAGGCCGAGCATCTGGGTGATGCGCCCGATGACGCGAAGGTCCGGGCCGTTGGTGGGGGAGGGCGTTCAGGATGAAAGGCTGCGGTTTCAGCGCGGGGCCAAGCTAAGTCCGGTCGCCAAGCCTCTAGACGACAGTCAATCTCTTGCGCATCGCCCGCGAGGCGGATCGATTTGATCACTGTGCCGTGTTTGAGGACCCGGCCGGCGCCCTTGACGGTCAAGTCTTTGATCAGTGTGACTTGATCACCGCCAGTCCACAGGTTGCCGACAGCGTCGCCCACGGCGCCGGTGTCGGGATCACCTGATGTCGCCACATTGGGATCGGGCTACCATGCGCCGCTACCCTCGTCACAGACGTAATCATCGGGGTGATCGTGCGACATCGTTCGCCCTTGCCGACTGTTATTTGATGGTCACGATCCCGACCGCACTTGGCTTATTAGAGGGGTTGGACGCGTTGCTTTTGGGCGCCTTTTCGGCTTTCGGCTTGCGGGTTTCCTTGCTCGACTTCTTCTGGCTCTTCGCCATGAGATGTTCCTGACTGGAGCGGGATGCCCCATCCACAGTCTACACGAGATTGCGCGGGGCCGCGCTTAAAATCGCGGCGCGCGACAGTCGGAATTCAAAAATGCGCCCCAAAGCGGCGCGAGATCATATCGAACACCGCGGGGTGCAGCGGTTGGATGAACTTACAACCGTACCCCGATTTCGCCGTCCACACGACGATCGCCTCGAGTGCAGAAAAAGTCGGGATGCTCAGGAAAACGGTGACGCCGACGCCGATGCGGTAAATGCTATCGACGCGAAAGCCGGTGATCGACAGATCCTCGACATTCACCTCCATTCGCCCCCCGCCCATTTCCCGTAACTGCGCATGGATCCCCACGACACGGCGTGCGGCTGTCCGTGCGTCCCTTGGAGGAGGATCGTTCCGCATGGTCTGCATCGTTTCTATAACGGTTATTGAGTATACAAAGTTTACCTGTCGTCACGATGAATTGCGCCCACTGGCGTCTCTGCAGCGGAATGCTTACTTATAACTGTGCAATTAAGGGGATGCCGATGGCGCGCGCTGACCGTTTTGAAGCCAATCCACACTGGCTGCCGCTTAATCCGCCGGCCGCACTTGACCATATTCCCGGCGAAGATGGCTGGATGCCGGTGGTCGGCACGACGTTGAAATTGCTTGCTGATCCGCCTGGATACGTGCGCGAGATGTATGCCAAATACGGTCCGGTTTACCGACACAAGAGTTTTGGCGGGCGCAATGTCACGCTGCTGGGCCCGGACGCAAACGAGCTGGTGCTGTTCGACCGTGACAAGATCTTTTCGTCTGAACAGGGCTGGGGCCCGATGCTCAACCTGTTGTTTCCACGCGGGCTGATGCTGATGGATTTTGAAAAACACCGGGTCCACCGGCGCACGCTGTCGGTTGCTTTCAAGACCGAACCCATGAAGCTGTATGCTGACGCACTGAATGAAGGCATCCGGGCTCGGGTTGAGAGTTGGTCGGGTGCGTCGTTCAATTTCTATCCGGCGATCAAGGAACTGACGCTTGATCTGGCCGCGACTTCGTTCCTCGGCATACCGCTCGGGCCCGACGCGGCAAAGATCAACAAAGCCTTTGTCGATATGGTACAGGCGTCGATCGCGGTGATCCGTATACCAATTCCAGGCACCGCAATGGGGCGCGGCGTTGCGGGGCGGAAATATCTCGTCGACTATTTCGGACGCGAAGTGCCCAAGCGTCGCGCTGGCACCGCCGAGGACATGTTTTCGCAAATCTGCCGCGCGGTACATGAGGACGGTTCGCAGCTTTCGGTCGACGAGATTGTCGACCACATGAACTTCCTGATGATGGCGGCGCACGACACCATCACGTCGTCGGCAACCGCGCTGATGATGATGCTGGGCCGCAATCCGCAATGGCAGGTCAAGCTGCGCGCCGAGATGGACGGTCTGGGCGTCAATAGCGATACCCTCCCCTACGAGGCGCTCAGCGAGCTTACTCTGACTGAATACGCTTTCAAGGAATCGATGCGGATGATGACACCCGTGCCGTCGATTCCGCGCCGCGCGGTCCGGGATTTTGAGTTCCGAGGACATAAATTCCCGGCGGGTACGTTCGTCGGTATCAACACGCATTTTGTGCACCATATGGCAGAACACTGGCCAGAACCCGAAAAGTTCGACCCAATGCGTTTTGCGCCGGACGCGTCACGTGGACGCCATAAATATGCCTGGAGCCCATTCGGCGGAGGTGCACATATGTGCCTCGGGCTGCACTTTGCGTATATGCAGGTCAAAATTCTACTTTGGCATGTGCTGCGAACGCATCGCATCGCGGTGCCCACCGGATCGGGTGAAAAGTGGCAGGCCTGGCCGATTCCTCAGCCGCGCGATGGTTTGCCGCTTCGCCTTGAGCGGCTCTGACCTGAGCCTCCTTTTTTATTTTGTTCATTTTTTTCGGATACCAGTCTCCTCGGATCGAAGGGGGAGATCGAGAATGGGCGAGACAAATTTGAATTTTGCGATGACTGATGACCGCCGGTCGCGACGGACGGACTTGAGCGCTCCGGCGCAAATCGAGGCTGGCCCCGGACGAGCGTTCGCGGTGACGATCCATAATCTCTCGGCGCACGGCGTGATGGTTGAACTTGACGTGCGTTTCATTCCGGGCCGTCCGGTGACGATCGAGATGGCAGGGCTGGGGCGCGTGCAAGGGCGCGTGGCCTGGGTACGCGACGGCCATGCCGGAATCGCTTTTGTCGATCCGCTGACGATTGATCAGATCAACGCCATTTTCTGATCGTACAGGGTTTACGCCCGCCTAACAGGATGACTTTGACGTAAAACAATGATGCCGCCTTCCTTGCTGGTCCTGCCCGGCCTCAGAGCGAATGGATCGCGGCCTGCAACCACGGCGGCGCATTAGGTCAGTCCGGCCGTTTCCGCTGCAATCGGCGCTGGCCCGTATCGGCGAGACGATCGTTGGCTTGAGCAGCGTAGACTTCGCTATCAACCGGGACCGCTAGCCCCGAGCTCTGCCAAGCGCTACGGCAGAAGCCATGAACGGACTTTTAGCAGTGATGATCGGCGGCGCACTCGGCGCAGGCGGGCGGTACCTTGTCAGCGGCGTATTCTTGCGGGCGCTCGGACCGGGGTTTCCCTGGGGTACGCTGGCGATCAATCTGATCGGTGGTTTTCTTATGGGCGTGCTCGTGGGCGTCCTCGCGCGCGCCAGCAATGGCGGCGAGCAAGTGCGTCTGTTGCTCGGTGTCGGCGTGCTCGGCGGGTTCACCACATTCTCGGCGTTTGGCCTTGAAACTTGGTTGATGGTCGAGCGGGGACAGGCGACCTTTGCCTTTGCTTACGTAACCGCCTCGGTTGTTGGCGCTGTTGGCCTGACTGGCATCGGCCTTGCCCTGGCGCGCAGCGCATGAGCAAGGCATCGGATAGCGTCCGTCAATTTACGGTCGGGTTTGACGATGAGGGAATCCGTCTCGACCGGTGGTTTCAGCGGCATCTGCCCGAAGCCACATTCAATACCGTCTCGCGCTGGGCGAGGACTGGTCAGCTGCGCCTCGATGGCGCGCGAGCAACCCCAGGCGACCGGGTTCTTACCGGTCAAGTCATTCGCGTCCCTCCCGCCGACCCCGTTCAGATCGCGCGGGCCCCCCGTCCCCAGCGCGTCGCCAACCCGTTGAGCCTCGATCAAACGAGTTTTGCGCAAAGTCTCGTTATTTACCGCGATGCAGCAGCGCTCGTGCTCAACAAGCCGCCTGGTCTTGCCACTCAAGGTGGTACCGGCACGACTGAACATGTCGACGGATTGCTTGATGCTCTGATGTTTGGGACCGAAAGCCGGCCCAAGCTGGTCCATCGGCTTGACAAGGATACCTCTGGCGCCTTGCTCGTCGCACGATCCGCCCGCGCGGCGGCGCATTTTGCGAAGGCATTTTCCAGTCGGACGGCACGCAAAGTTTATTGGGCGATTATCGTTGGCATTCCCGACGTCAACGATGGCTGGATCGATCTGCCCATCGGCAAGCAACCCGGTACCGGTGGTGAGAAAATGCACGTCGACGAGAAGGAGGGCAGTGC
>JAYVVA010000495.1:0-1501 GCA_043787435.1 Sphingomonadales bacterium
AATCTCGTGGCTGTGCTGGGGCAGCATTCAGCAAATGAGATCTTGGTGCGAGTATCACAACGCCTCGCGCTGATCGCCAGTCGTCAAGAGGTATTTCGCACAACCGATCGTCATCTTGCCATGGCATTGTGCGCCGACGAACCACCCGGCGATATGCTCGATGGTTTGCGCCTGGTGTTGCTACAGCCAGTTGAAGTGGCGGGACGGCGTGTTGACGTCGAGGTGTCGGTTGGGATTGCAGCCGACGACGGCTCGCTTGACGAGCTCCTCGTTGCGGCAACGCTGGCGGCAGACGAGGCACAGAAGGCGGGGGCGTTTTGGCGTCACAGCGTTGCCGACCTCGACGAGCGCGAACTTGCCATTTCCCTTATGGGCGAGCTCGACGAGGCACTTCTCGCTGGTCAGATTGAGGTATTTTATCAGCCGAAATACTGTCTGCGCGAGGACCGAATTACCAGCGTCGAGGCGCTCGTTCGGTGGCAACATCCAACCCGCGGATTCATTAGCCCTGATGTTTTCATTCCACTTGCGGAAAAAACAAATCGCATCGCTCCTATGACGCTTTTTGTCCTTCGACGAGTGGTGCACGATCTCGCTACATGGCGGAAAGATTATCGCAACGTTACCGCAGCTGTTAATATTTCGGCAAATTTGCTGTCGTCACAGATTTTCAACTTTGACGTCGAGGAAACGATCAAGGCGTCTGGAGTGCCCGCTTCCGCTTTAGTCTTTGAGGTCACGGAATCAGCTGCAATGTCAGATCCTGAGAGGGCCATCGCAGCGCTTCAGCATTACCGCAATCTCGGCATAGCCGTATCGATGGATGATTACGGAACCGGCCACTCCACGTTGACTTATTTACGTCAGTTGCCTCTTAACGAGCTGAAGATAGACCGCAGTTTTGTCCAGCACGCGCACCTGAACAAAAACGATGCGGTCCTCGTGCGATCTACAATTGCACTCGCACACGAGCTAAGCCTTCAGGTCGTGGCAGAAGGCGTCGAAGACTTTGAATGCTTGGCATTCTTAAAAGGCTTGGGTTGCGACCTAGTCCAAGGTTATTTTATCTCGCGGCCAGTCCCACTCGAGCAGTTTTTAAAATTGCTTGCCACACAATTTTCCGCCGCTGCATGAGGCTAACCGATATCTACTTGTCGCGCATCACGAGCAACACAATTGCGTCGGCGCTACCCGCGATCAATTTGAGTGAGATGGTATCGGGATAAACCGATGGACCTGCCTTCTCGCACCAGCAGAGTTGATAAGAGTTGAACCCAGCCCGCCAGCCAAGTTAAAAGGTAGCGCTTTTAGCCTGGCAGTTCGCACGGAAACGCCGGTTAGCGCCATCTGGTCCCTCTGAATTCTATCGACTGAGAAAACGCCCCCAAATCGTCCTGATTGGCCACGACGGTGTTGTCAGCCCAATAGCCCCAAGTTTCCGTTTCGCGAAATTTCGGTCTTTGACCGTCGCGGCTCAATCCATGAGGCCGCGCCGCTCAGC
>JAYVVA010000496.1:0-2584 GCA_043787435.1 Sphingomonadales bacterium
GCGAGTGCGATGGTGACGGCGCACAGCGCGAGACAACTCGCCAACCCGCGCCACCAGGTCGCGCTGCCGATGTCCACGCCGAGATCGGGCAGCATATCGATGCTGAACCGGGCGGCGTTCGACTTGGGAAGCCCGGCGCGACCGAAAGCAATGCGGGCGTTGGGAATTGCGCGGTCGAGCGAAAGAAGTGCGGTGCCCCCGCCGCCAAAACCCGTATCGCCTTGTTGAAACAACCCAGCCCCGCTCTGTTCAAAAGGATAATCGCCCGGCCGCTTGAACTCGACCGCCCCGGGTCCAACCGTTGTGGACCGAGAGAGTTAAAGTCAAACTAACTCGTGCTCGCCTACCAAACAGTTGCGGCGAACAGAGAGCTTTGGGCGGCCGGCGGTCGACCGGACCCGAGACACATTTGCAGTGTTGCGCGCGAGCTGTTCGCATACGATGTAAGGCATATGTTGCCGCCGCGTGCCTCAGTGACCGCTGTCCTTGGTCCCACCAACACCGGCAAGACCCATCTCGCTATCGATCGGATGTGCGCTCATTCGTCCGGCATGATGGGGTTCCCGCTGCGGCTGTTGGCGCGGGAAGTCTACGACCGCGTGGTGGCGCAAAAAGGTGACAAGGAGGTGGGCCTGCTGACGGGAGAGGAAAAAATCCTTCCGCCCGGCGCGCGTTGGCTGCTGTGCACCGCGGAATCGATGCCCGTGGACCGCGATGTGGCGTTTGCCGCGCTTGACGAGGCTCAATTGGGTTCTGACCCGGAGCGCGGCCATGTTTTTACCGACCGGCTGCTGCGCGTTCGCGGACGCGAGGAAACGATGATTCTGGGGTCGGCGGCGCTGGCCCCCATGGTCCGCTCGTTGGTTCCTGACGCCGAGATTATCCGACGCCCGCGGTTTTCGACGCTGAGCTATGCTGGCGCGAAAAGGCTTTCACAAATCCCCAAGCGTAGCGCCATCGTCGCGTTCAGCGCAGAAGAGGTCTACGCCGTCGCCGAAATGCTTCGCCGGACCCGCGGCGGGGCGGCCGTGGTCATGGGCGCGCTCAGCCCCCGCACGCGCAACGCTCAGGTCGCGATGTACCAGGCAGGCGATGTCGATTATCTGGTTGCGACAGACGCCATCGGGATGGGGCTGAACATGGATATCGGCCATGTCGCCTTCGCAAGCCTCACAAAGTTCGACGGCCGTCGCCAGCGTCGCCTGACCGTTGCCGAAATGGCTCAGATCGCAGGGCGGGCCGGGCGCCATCAGCGCGACGGCACGTTCGGCTCGCTCGGGTCGGCGATGGGCCCATCGGCGTTTCGGCCTGAAGAAATCGAAGCGATCGAGGAGCATCGCTTTCCAACGCTCGACCATCTCTATTGGCGAGAGGGAGCGCCCGACGTCTCGTCGCTCGGCGCGCTCATCGACAGTCTGGAAACCCCGCCCGATCTCGAACACCTTCGCTCGGCGCCGCAGTCTGTTGATCTGGCGGTTCTCAAGCGGTTGGCCGAGGACCCTGAGGTACGCGGGCGAGCAAAGGGACAGATGGTCGCGCGGCTTTGGGCTGCCTGCGGCGTCCCCGACTTCCGTAAGGTCGGGGCTGATCACCACGCCCGCCTCGTGGCGCGCTTGTTCAGGCATCTTAGCGAGGGACACGGCCACGTCCCCGTCGCGTGGTTCGCCGACGAATTGCAGCGGCTCGATCGTGCCGACGGCGATGTCGAGACCTTGGGGGGACGCATCGCGGGCGTGCGGACCTGGGCTTATATCGCACATCGCTCGGACTGGCTGATCGACCCTGCCCATTGGGCCGCGCGCACCGAGGCGGTCGAGCAACGCCTCTCCGACGCGCTCCACGCGCGGCTGATCGAACGTTTCGTCGACCGCAGGACCTCGGTGCTGATGCGCCAGGTCAGCCGTGACCTCGGTCCGCTTGACGTGAACGTGGGTAACGACCGTCAGGTCACCGTGGAGAACGAACACATCGGTCGCCTCGACGGTTTTCACTTTGTTGTCGACCCGACTGCGCGCGGTCTCGACCGCAAGCGCCTGGTTGCCGCCGCCGAGCGCCACCTTGTCGCCGAGCGCGCCCGACGCGCGGCCGCGCTGAGTTCATCGCCTGCCGACGCGTTTCACGTCGATGGCAGCCGCAGTCCGCTTGTCCTCCAATGGGCAGATCATGATGTCGCCATCCTCGCTCCTGGCCGCGCCCTCACGCCCGACATCCGCCTCGACCGCGCGCTCGATCCCCTCGATGCCAGTGACAGGGCGAAGGTCTCGGTGCGGCTTGCAACGTGGCTCGATGCGCAGCTGGGGCGTTACCTCGGCCCACTCCGCGACATGGAAGTGGCCCGCGCTTCGCCGAAAACGCCTGCGTCAATGCGTGCCATCCTGGCGCCGCTGATCGCGGGTGGCGGCATTGTGCCGCGTATCGACATCGACGCCGCCCTTTGGGGGCTTGGCAGCGATCAGCGTCGCGCGCTGACTAGGTCGGGTCTGACAATTGGAACGCTGGACGTGTATGACGCACGCTTGCTCAAGCCCGGCGCCCTCTTCTGGGCAAATGCGCTCGACGCGGTTCGGGCCGGTGGACCGGTGGC
>JAYVVA010000497.1:0-2895 GCA_043787435.1 Sphingomonadales bacterium
GACACACCAAGGTTTCAGTTCTCACAACGGTGGCTGATTGCAATAAAATCAAAAAATTTGTGGGTCGTTAGCACAAACAATATTCACACCGATTCTGAAATCGAATGGGACATGTCACGAAACGGCGCGTTATAGTTGCCACATGCGCCATGCTGTTTTTCTGCCTGTCCTCCTGCTTACACTTTGCCTGACTGCGTGTATTTCGAGCCGGAACGATCGTTATCCGCCCGTCGCGTCGACCGTGCGCGGCACTGATGCTGCGGCGCTTCGTCAATGCATTGCCAAGCTCGACAACATCGCTGCTCGCTATTCACTTCTTTCCGACAAAACATTCGGCGGCGGGTGTTCTGCAATGGGAAGCGTCCAACTTCGCGACATCGGGACCCCGGTAACCAATCTCGGTACCACGACATGCGGATTGGGGTACGCGTTCACGGTTTGGGTCCAATCCGACCTGCAAACGCCCGCGATGGGCGAATTTGGGTCACCGGTAACACGCGTCGAAACCATGGGGACATACAGCTGTCGCAACATAAACGGCGTGGCAACGGGCAGGCTTTCCGAACATGCCTATGCCAATGCCGTCGATGTCTCGGCATTCGTCCTGAAGGATGGTCGGCGGATCAGCGTGCTGAACGGCTGGAACGGCGACGCACACGAGGCGCGGTTTCTGCGCAGCGTCCGCGCTGCGGCCTGCACCAGATTCAACACCGTGCTCAGCCCAGACTACAACGCCGAGCATCACGACCATCTGCATTTCGATATGGGAAGAGGACCGTTCTGTCGTTAGGGCCGAAACATGACCCAAACCCGCATCCCCAGCCGCATTTTTCCTCGCGCCGCTACCGAAGCCAAAACGGCAAAACGCAGTGTCTCGACGCC
Source organism: Sphingomonadales bacterium (assembly GCA_043787435.1). Classification (GTDB taxonomy): domain Bacteria; phylum Pseudomonadota; class Alphaproteobacteria; order Sphingomonadales; family Sphingomonadaceae; genus Sphingomonas_O. Next base: position 883 of record JAYVVA010000497.1, read on the forward strand.
GCAGACCGAGCATCCCGCCTATAAGCTCGCTTTTCAGGACATGGAGTTCTTGCTGAGCGAGGAGTTGCGGCCGGTCCGCTTCCAGCTTGAACTCCTCAAGCCCGAGCTGCTGCTGGATGAAGCGAGGATTGGGTCCATGCTAGTGTTCTACGGCTCGGCGCGCATTCCTGAACCAGGCGTCAAATCGACCAACCTCAACCCCGCTGTCGCTGCAAGCCTCGAGGCCAAATCGCATTATTATCTCGAAGCCCGAAAACTTGCAGCCCTGGCGAGTGCGACGCCCGTCGATCAAGACGGCCTGCGTCACTTCGTCGTATGCTCCGGGGGAGGGCCGTCAATTATGGAGGCCGCAAACCGCGGGGCAGCCGACGTCGGAGCTGAATCGGTGGGGCTCAACATCGTCTTGCCGCACGAACAAGCACCCAACCGATATGTCACGCCGGGTCTGAGCTTTCAATTCCACTATTTTGCGCTCCGTAAAATGCACTTTCTGCTTCGCGCCCGTGCCGTCGCAGTGTTTCCCGGCGGCTTCGGGACGTTTGATGAGACGTTTGAATTGCTGACCCTGATCCAGACTGGCAAAATCAAGCCAATGCCGGTTCTCATGTTCGGCCGCAAATTCTGGGAACGCGTTGTCAATTTCGATGCGCTCGCCGCAGAAGGCGTGATCTCCGCAAACGACATCGCATTGATAAACTTTGTCGAAAGCGCGGAAGAAGCATGGAGCGTTGTCCAAGACTTCTATGCAATGTAGATTCGGCTACTTGGCTGCAGGTGCCGTCGCACTTGCCGCAGGGGCAGCTGCATTCGCCCCAGGTGGCGTCGCGTTGCCTGCGGCCGCCTTGGCAGGCGCCGTTCCTGCTGCAGGTGCTGCAGGAAGCGGCAGGTTCGACCCCTCGGCGTTCAAATAGACAAGCACGTTTGCACGATCCTCGGGCTTCGACAGCCCCGCAAAGCTCATCTTTGTTCCTGGCGCAAACGCCTTAGGTGATGTGAGCCAAGCGTTCATCTTGTCGAAGTCCCACTTGCCACCTTTACCAGACAGCACATCGGAGAAAGCAAAGCCACCCTTACCCTTGCCGATATCGTCGCCAAGCGTGGCATAAAGATTCGGGCCAACGCCATTGGCCCCGCCCTGAGCGACGGTGTGGCACGAGGCACATTTCTTGAAAATTTCCGCGCCTTTGGCAGCGTTGGCGGTGGGCAAGAGGCTCGCAATCGCAACAGGGGCAGCAGCGGCGGCGCCGGCGCCGGCGCCGGCATCGGCTTCGACACCTTCAACAACATATCCCATTTTTTCAGGCCGTTCGGACGCGAAAAACTCGCTGCTGACAAGCGTCGCGCCCAGCGCAACGATTGCAGCTCCGAGTCCCATCATGGCGACTATGTTTGAGCGATTATCCATGTCGTGCCGAATGTCCTGAAAGATAGCCAAAGCGATGCGGTCGAACCGTGCGGCTGCCCTTATAACCGCCGCCCGCTAACCGCAAGCGCGCTTGCGGCGGCGCAACATGACCCTTACGCGCATTTTCCACCATGCAGAATTATCCCGCGCCCGCCCTGCCAATCGTTGCCGCCATGGCCAAAGCTGCCGCCGCAGCGCCGGACCGCGTCGTATCTTTTCAGGGCGCGCCTGGCGCGAATTCGCACATTGCGGTCGAGGAAGCTTTTCCCGACGCCCTCCCCCTGCCCTGTTTCGCATTTGAAGATGCGATCGACGCGGTAAAGGACGGGACTGCCAATTGCGCAATGATCCCGATCGAAAATTCGCTTCACGGTCGCGTCGCGGACATCCATTTTCTGCTGCCAGAATCGGGGTTGGTGATCATAGGTGAGCATTTTCTGCCAATCCGCTATGCCCTGATGGGGTCAGGCCCGCTGGCGGGCGTTCGACAGGCAACAAGTCACCCCCAGGCGCTGGGCCAATGCCGTCAATGGTTGCGCACCCGAGGCATTCAGCCCGTGGCATATTCAGACACGGCCGGCGCCGCGGCGTTGGTTGCCGAGGGTGGC